>DATKVP010000205.1:0-2376 GCA_035530015.1 Anaerolineae bacterium
TACGTTCCGGGGAGATGCGGCACCCAACTTTCATCACCGCCCGCAGTGACTGAAACACCGAGGGGTAGTTGCTCACCAGAATCGCCGCCCGCGTGCCATCCAGCGAGGCCGGTATGGGCGCTACCTCGATCCCTCTGATGGCCAGGTCGGTCAGGCGCCGCACCTTCCGGCTGCGATCCAGGAGTGCCAGTGAACCGAGCGCGGAATCGAGCCGTCCCGCCGTACGCCTCTTCATCACGCTGGCAAACGCCTCAGTGTAGCGCGATCCCTTCTCCATCCTGCCTCCCTGTGACACCGGTGATTTACCCAAAGAAACTAAACAATTATACCCTCTTTCTGGACCTTGTCAAGTCTGAGGTCTGCCGATCGCGGGCAGACAGTACCACCCTCGGCCCAGCAGGGAGAGGGCCAACGCGCGGCGGATAGGCACGCAGAGGAGGAAAGGACAACAGGAGAGTTCAGCTCAAGCGCCTATGGGGTCAGCCGGCAGACACTGGGCAGGCCTTGAGGTACAGAGTTCACATCTCCCACGTGGCGTCGCCGCAGAAGTCACCATGATCTTTGGCGAGGAAGGCCTCAATGGCGGGGCGCTGGTCGCCCAGGCGAAAAGAGGGACCATGGCCGGGATAGCACATGGTGTTTTCAGGCCAGGGAAGAATGACCTCGCGCAGGGTGCGCAGGGTCACTTGGAATGCGTGAGGTGAGGAGGTGTGCCCAGGGCCGCCTTCGAAGATGGCGTCGCCAACGACGACGCGGCTGTCGTCCTGCACGTAGTAACAAGTGCTGTCCTCGGTGTGGCCAGGGGTGTGATAGACACGCAGCGTGTGCTCCCCCAAGTGCACAACATCGCCATCCTCCAGCCAGCGATCCGCTCCTATCCCTCGCGCGCCCCGGTGGGCCATGACCCGGACCATTAGTGCCTCTCGCATCTCTCGCAGCGCAGCGATATGGTCCATGTGGCTGTGGGTGATGAGGATCCCTACTGGCTCGCTACCATCGAGCATCGCCAGCAGCGTATCGGGCTCGGCGGCAGGGTCGAAAAGCAGACTGTGACCCGTGGTCCGACAACGCAGCGAGTAGGTGTTCGTTCCCCAGGGACCCACCGCCTTACAGCTCAGCTCCAGCCTGGCTCCTTCAGAAGACACTGGTGCACCTCCCCCTTCTCCGTGTCGCGCACCGCAAGTCTAGCACATGCCAGATTGCGCAGGCAAGGCCCCGCGACCCGGATGCCTCTGCGGATATGGAAGGTCTGGGGGCTCGACCATCACGCACACAGAGCAGGGCGAAACGATCTTGAGTGGACTCGTGGTCGACCAGGCAGCGCTCCACGGTCTGCTAGCGAAACTCCGCGACCTCGGCTTGTCCATCCTGTCCGTCAACGCGCTGGAGACTGAACCGTAGGGCGAGGGAAGGTTCTGGATGAGGATGGAGAACGCTCCAGCGGTCAACGATGGCGCTGCTGAAGAATCAGAACCGAACATGCGCGTGGAGACTCTTGGCTGAGGACTGTTCCTCACCATGGTGAAGGGAGTCTTGACACGAAAGGTCCGGAGCCAGGCATAGCTCCCCGAGAAGCAAGAAAACACCAAGCTCGGCAGAAGGAGACCCAGCCGCGATCTGGTCTCACCGCTCGGCGATGATCTGCTCCGCCTCGATCAGGGCCAACTTTCTTTCAAGCTCGAACTCGGCCAACTCCACATCGTTCAAGAGCCGCGATATGGCGGCCAAAGACTTGACAATCTCTTGACTGAGCCCTCGGGGCAACTCAGCCAGAAGAGGAGCCAACTCACCCAGCATCTCAACGAAGTGCTCTTGATCCTTCAGTTTGTGCACCTCCTGCTATTACTCCCCCTCCTCAGACTGTAGCGAGCCATCTGCCTCGGACGCTTCAGGCTCCAATTCCTCGTCGACTTCTCCCCCATCCGCGGCCTCAGCTTCGTCGGCTTGCGACTCCGTCTCCGAATCAGGCTGAGGCTCCGGCACATGGGCCTCGGTCCTCACCTCGTCCGCCTCCGCCTCAGCGATCTTGGTCGCGACCTTCTCTCTGATCGCTTCCTGCTGCTCCGGTGCTACCTCCACACCCCGCTTTTCGGCCTCGTCTACGATCCAGGCCGCCACCAGGTCGTCTATAGGCCCTCCCAGCAGCGCTGACGTACCCTGCAGGAATTTGAACAGCGTGTTGGGCAACGTGTCCAGGAACCGCTCCACCGCCCCGTCCACCGCCTCGCCGCGTCCACCAGCGCCTCCGATCTCAATGAGACGGATCTGCTCGATGTTGGCGAAGGCCTCGCCGAACGACTCCGCCACCTCGGGTACGCGCTCCAGCAGCGCCTGCCCCAGGACCAGTCGCAAGGCGCCCTCCTTGTAGGCGTTCAG
>DATKVP010000206.1:0-7558 GCA_035530015.1 Anaerolineae bacterium
TACAACATCCCTGAGTCGAAGCGCCATCAAAGGAACAAGCTGAGAAGGCAGCTCACCTGGATGGGGTTTGGGGCCTTCAATACCGCCATCTGGATCTCCCCCTGGGACGTGACGGAGAACGTACGGGAGGTCAGTGAGCGGCTGGGTATAGATGAATTCGTGCAGGTCTTTCGCGCCCGGCACCTCGGGTTCGCCGAGGCCCAAGAACTGGTTCCACGATGCTGGGACCTGAAGCTCATCAACAGCCAATATGCGGCCTTCGTCCACAAGTACGAGCCCATGCTGGCTCGAGACAGGGCGAGGCTGGAGGAGTGGAACGAGGTGGATCCTGCCGAGTGTTTCACCACTCGTTTCATGCTTCTCCACGAGTACCGCGAGTTCCCCTTCGTGGATCCCCATTTGCCCCCAGAACTGCTCCCATCCGACTGGCTGAGTGTCGACGCAGCCGAGTTGTTCAAGGAGTACTACGCTCTGCTCACGGCGAAGGCCAACCAGTTCGTCGATTCGGCCTTCCAGCAAGCCCCCGATTGATCCTCGGAAAGTACTTGACTAATTGAACAACATATGCTATAATCGATATATGGCGCACATAAGACGGCATACTACGCAAGTGACATATATTGATAGGGGGTTGTTGTGTAGATGTAGACCGCCGCGCTCGATCCTGGAAGCGCACCAGGCCACGGCTCCCCATCGGGTTGGGGCCAAGATTATCGGTTGAAGGAGGTTCACAGGCACAATGATCGAGACTTTTCAGGAACGGTATGAGAACCGGCATGAATATGCCAAACAATGGAAGGACAAGACCGGCGGCAAGGTGCTGGGATATTTCTGCACCTATGTGCCCGAGGAGATCTGCTATGCCGCAGGCGTCCTGCCAGTGCGCATCCTGGGCAGCCACGAGCCCCAGGATGTGACCGAGCCCCACATCTTTGCCATGTACTGTCCCTTCTGTCGTGACTGTCTAGCACAGGGACTCCAGGGTAGATACGACTACCTGGATGGTATCATGATCGCCCAGTCATGCCTCCACATACGCCAGGCCTTCACAAGCTGGGACCTTCATGTGCCAACGGACTGGAGCTATTTCCTCCCTATGCCTCACAACGTGCAGAGCCCGCGCGCTGTTCCCTACCTCGTGGAAGAGCTCAAAGTTTTCAAGAAGGCGCTCGAGGTGTGGACCGGCAACACGATCACGGATGACGATCTGAAGCGGGGCATCGAGCTCGTCAACAGGGATCGTCAGCTGATGAAGCAGGTGTACGAACTGCGCAAGCGTGAGGAACCTCCCCTCAGTGGACTCGAGTCCATGTACATGGTCGTCTCCAGCCAGCTGAGCGACAAGGAGGACCATGCCCGCCTCGTGGAGGAGGCCCTCAAGGAGCTCGAGGACCGCACCCTGGGGCGCCCCATCGGACAGCGTCTGATCATCCTGGGCAGCGAGGATGACGATCACGAATTCATCAACATGGTCGAGTCGTGCGGCTCCACCTTCGTCATCGACGATCACTGCACGGGCACCAGGTACTTCTGGGACGAGGTATCCCTGAATGGCGGAGACCCGCTCACAGCCATCGCCACCAGGTACGTGAACAGAATACCCTGCCCCACCAAGGATTGGCCACTCCGCACCCGCCTGCCGCACATCCTCGGTCTGGCCAAGGACTGGGATGCGACCGGAGCGGTGATCCTCCAGCAGAAATTCTGCGACCCTCACGAACTGGATATCCCTGCCATCAAGAGTGCCCTGGAGGAACAAGGACTCACCACCCTGTTCCTCGAGCTTGACGTCACCGTCCCCATAGGGCAGTTCAAGACTCGAGTTGAGGCCTTCCTCGAGATTCTGGACGAGGACGACCTGTTCTAGACGGGCAAGTCCGCGAGGTACCCGGTTCTAGCGTACAATCGCCCAATTTGAGGAGGTAAATCGACAAATGGCCAAATACAAGACAGCACCTCTGAAGTCCTGGCAAAGGGCCAAGGAGATAAGGACCGAATACTACCAGAACTACGCAGTGGCGCATGAGAAAGGCGGCCTGCGCTGGGCAGGCGGCGCCTGGACCTTCGACGCCATCCCCGCAGGTCTTGGCGACGACGTCTATCCCATCACCAGCGAGCCATACGGGGCCACCATAGCGTTTCAGAAAGACTTCTCGGATCGATGCCTGGAGGCCACGGAGAGAGCGGGATACGCGCGTGACCTCTGCGCCTACATGCGCAACTACTGGGGCTCCATCATCCTGAACGAGTATGGCTGGGTAGATCCCGGCGAGGAGCGCAAGCCTTTCCCGAAACCCGACTTCGTCTGGCAGGACCACATCTGCTGCAGCCACGCCAAGTGGTACCAGGTCGTCAGCGATCTCGAGGGCGGCATCCCCATGTACTGTATAGACGTGAGCGTGGGTCCGTACGAACACACGACCGAGCATGGCCTCGAGTACCTGGTCGGCCAGATGCATGACGGCATAGAGTGGTTGGAGAAGACGACTGGTCGCAAGTACGATGACGAGAAGCTGATCGAGGCCGTCAACAATACCTGCCGTTCCACCTCCGCCTGGGCCAAAGTCTGCGCTCTGAATCAGGCCATCCCCGCTCCCCTCGAGGAGAAGACCATGTACTCCCTCTACGTGCTGGGGACGCTCCAGAAGAGCTCGAAAGACGTGGCTGACTTCTACGAGGAGCTGCTGGCTGAGGTCCAAGACAGGGTCGACAACCAGATCGCGGCCGTGGAGAACGAGCAGGTGCGAGTAATGACCGATACGCAGCCGCCCTGGGGCTTCCTGCGCGTGTTCCGTTACATGGCCAGCAAGTACGGCTGCGTTTCCGTCGGTTCCCTGTACACCTTCGCCCTCATCGGCAACTGGATCTGGGACGACGAGGGCAACTTCGTACCCCGACCCACTCCGCAGTCACAAGGTCTCGTCATCAAGGACCGCGACCAGGCGCTGCGCGTCCTGGCCGAATGGGAGCTCAGCAAGCCCGAATGGCAGCACTTCTACCATCCGAAGTACAAGAGCGACATGATGATCCAGATCGCCAAGGACTGGAAGCTGGACGGAGTGATGCTGCACTACAACCGAGGCTGCGAGGGCCTGAGCCTGGGCATCGCCGAGAACAGGCTGGCCATCCTGGACTCTGGCTTCCCTGTGATGGTCTTCGAAGGCAACATGGGGGACGAGAGGGAGTTCGACGAGGCCAGAACCACGGCTCGTATCGACTCCTTCATGGAGAGCCTGGATGTGCCCAAGCTGAACTAGAGCAGCACAAGGAGGATGGGCAACCCCATTCCTTCATGCTGTTCCACGAATTCTGAGGAGGTTGTAACAATGATAACCACAGGCATCGATGTGGGTGCTAAGAACGTGAAGGTGGTGATCCAGGAAGACGGCAAGATCCTGGGGAAAGGTTCGGTCTTGGCCGGCCTGGACATGGGCGCCGCCATTAGCGAGGCCTTCGACGCCGCCTTGAAGGACGCCGGCCTCACCCGCGACAAGATCGAGAAGATCTACGCCACGGGGGCCGGCAGAAACGAAGTCAAGGACGCCGACGATTCATACACCGAGGTGGGCGCCGACGCAGCAGGTGCTGCCCACCTCTTTCCCGATGCAAGAACGGTCATCGATGTGGGCGCCGAGGAAGGGCGTGCCATCAGGATAGATGACCGAGGGAAGGTCGTCGACTTCGCGATCAACGAGCGGTGTGCGGCGGGCGCTGGGGCCTTCACTGAGGCCATGGCCAGAGCCCTCGAGGTCCCACTAGAGGAGCTGGGCCCACTTTCCCTGACCTCCACCAAAGCCGTGGCCATGAACGCGCAGTGTGCTGTCTTCGGTGAGTCGGAGGTCGTCTCCCTGATCCACCAGAAGACGGAGAAGCAAGACATAGCTCGAGCGGTACACGACGCCATGGCCACCCGGATCACCTCTATGGCGCGCCGGGTTGGCGTCGAGCCGCCGGTGGCTCTCATCGGGGGCGTGGCCTACAACCCCGGCTTCGTCGACTCCCTGAAGCGCGATCTCGAGGTCGAGGTTATGATCCCTGACGAGCCCGAGTTCATCAGCGCCCTCGGAGCCGCACTGCTGGCAGCGGGCATGACCAAGTGAGAGATCCGAGTCTCTCCAGCCCGGATGAAACCAAGGAGGACAGCAATGGCTGAGGAAACAACCAGCAAAGAATACTGGCGTTGGACGGAGTCCAACTGGCACGATCCCGACATGGACTGGAAAGACGGAGAAATTGTCAGCGCCGGGATCGACGTGGGGTCGGTCAGCTCCCAGGCGGTTATCCTGGTGGACGGAAAGCTCTACGCCTACAGCAATATGCGTACCGGCTCGGACAGCCCCAAGAGCGCTGAGAACGCCATGAACTGGGCGCTCGAAGGCACGGGCATGGCCCTCGACGACGTCCACTACGTGGTGGGCACAGGCTACGGAAGAGTCAACGTGTCCTTCGCCAAGCGGGCCATCACCGAGATCGCCTGCCATGCCAGGGGGGCCAACTTCATGTATGGGCCCACCATCAAGACCGTGCTGGACATGGGCGGGCAGGACTGCAAGGCCATCCGCGTCGATGAGAAGGGCAAAGTGGTGGCCTTCCTCATGAACGACAAGTGCGCCGCCGGCACCGGCCGGGGCATGGAGGTCTTCGCCGACCTGCTGGGCGTCCACATCACCAAAGTGGGCGAGATGTCGCTTCAGGTTGAAGAAGAGCCGCCCATGGTCAGCAGCACCTGCGTCGTCTTCGCCAAGTCCGAGGCTTCAGGCCTGATGCGAGAAGGCTGGCCCAAGGAGAGAGTGCTGGCCGCCTACTGCCTGGCTATGGCCCACAGGGTGGTTGACCTCCTGGAACGCCTGGGCATCGAGGAAGATTTCGCCATCACCGGCGGCATAGCCAAGAATATCGGCGTCGTGAGCAGAATCGAGCGAGAGCTGGGCCTGAAAGCCCTCAAGCCCACTCTCGACACCCAGATTGCAGGCGCCCTCGGCGGTGCCCTGTTTGCCAGGGCCCTGTTGCAGAAAGAGCGCAAAAGCAAGTAGTCACCCATAAGGGGAGGTGCAGACGAATCCCCTCCCGTTGTCGCACGTAGCCAGGTCCTGGTGACCGGCTCCCATGCCCTGTGTTGGTTCTACCCGCGGGCCAGGGCGCGACCTGCCCGCAGGGGAGCGGGCGCAGCGTGCCACAGTTCCCTTCCAGGGACGCGATCAGAATGTGTTTTCTCCCAACTTCCATGGAGGTTGACCCATGATAGCCAACTACGGCTACAAGGATGGTTCGGGCGAGTTTTTCATCAGTGTAGACACCGACAAGTGCACCGCATGTGGAGCATGTGCTGAGGCCTGCCCCTACGGTGTGCTGGAGGTCATGGATGACCCGGTAGATCCCCTCTCCGATGTCCAGGTGGCTGTGGTCACCGAGGCCGAGCGCAAGAAGATCAAGTACACCTGCGGTCCATGCAAGCCCGTGGCCGGCAGGCCCCCGTTGCCGTGTGTGACGGCCTGCTCGGAGGACGCCCTCAGCCACTCGTGGTAGGCGCGGCGGAACTGAGCCCTGAGTTGGTGAGAACGGGCAGTGCATCCTCCCGCGAGGAGAACATGCTCACCTGGTTGCCTTGCCAGCCGAACGTGCATCGCTAGCAGCCCGTTCGGCTGTTGTCTTTACATAGAAGGAACTTCAACAATAGGAGGCCGCATATGGGCGATGTAACGCTTTCCATCGATGACATCAAGGTCAGCGTCCCCTCGGGTACCACCATCCTGGAAGCTGCCGCTGGCGCGGGCATCTATATACCCACTCTATGCTACCACCCCAGCCTTCCCACATCCAAGGGTCTGGAGCCCAGCGACATCGTGTTTCGTGGTGACGACGAGATCGCTACGGATAGCCACGACCCATACAAAGGTTGCCGGCTCTGCATAGTGGAAGTGGAGGGGATGGACGAGTTCCAGACCGCCTGCAACACGCCGGTGGCAGCGGGGATGGCCGTCCGCACTGATACAGCTGAGATCCAGAAGCAGCGCCGACAGAACCTCTTCCCCTACCTGGAGCATCACCCCCATTCCTGCCTGACCTGTGCCCAAAAGGAAGGCTGCAGTCGCACCCAGTGCTCCTCCAACGTTCCCGAAGACGAGCGCTGCTGTCCGCAGCTGGGCATTTGTGAGCTGGAGAAGGTAGTCGACTACGTCGGCCTTCCAGAAGGGTTGCCCAAGTACGCACCTAGAGGGATACCGATACTGGATGGGGAACCCCTCTTCACCAGGGACTACAACCTCTGCATCGGCTGCACCCGCTGCGTCCGCGCCTGCCAGGAACTGCGGGGCGTCGAGGCCATCGGTTTCGCCTACCAGAGCGGAGAAGTCGTCGCGGGCTCGGCAAACGGACCCACCCTGGCAGAGTCCGCCTGCAAGTTCTGCACCGCCTGTGTTGAGGTCTGCCCCACCGGCGCCTTGATGGACAAGGCGGACGTCAAGGCTGCAAACAAAGAAAAGGTTCTGGTCCCCTGCACGGCAGCCTGTCCCGCCGACGTGGACATCCCAAGGTACCTCAGGCTCATCGCCGATGGGCGATACGCCGAAGCTGAGGCCGTCATTCGGGAGAAGGTCCCCTTCCCAGGAGTCCTGGGGCGCGTCTGCTTCCACCCCTGTGAGGATTCCTGCCGCCGCGGCGAGGTCAATGAACCCATGGCCATCTGCAATCTGAAGCGATTCGCAGCAGACCAGGACACGGACCTCTGGAAGAGCGGTCTTCAGCGCGGGCCGTCCAGCGGCAAGAAGGTCGCCGTCGTCGGCTCAGGCCCCACAGGGTTGACCGCCGCCTACTATCTAACCGTCCTGGGTCATCAGGTTGCGGTGTTCGAGGCCCAGTCGGAGGCCGGGGGCATGCTGCGCTGGGGCATCCCTTCCTACCGCCTGCCCGCAGAGGTCCTCGCGAGGGAGGTGGACGATCTCGTCAGTCTGGGCATCGAACTCAAGACGGACACAGCCATTGGCGAGGAGCTATCCCTGGCACAGCTCCAGGAGCAGTATGACGCCGTCTTGCTGGCCCTCGGCGCTCAACTTGCCAGGAGAATACCGGTTGAGGGCAGCGATCTTGAAGGTGTACTCTGGGGCATGGATTTCCTGAGGGATGCCAGGCAGGGCAAGAGTGTGCGGGTCGCCGGTCGAGTTCTGGTCATCGGCGGCGGCGGGGTGGCCATGGACGTGGCCCTCACCGCCCTCCGGCTGGGAGCCACAGAGGTCCAGGTCGCCTGCCTGGAATGTCGCGACGAGATGCCGGCCAACGAATGGGAGATCGACGAGGCGGTGGAAGAGGGAGTGATCCTCAACCCTTCTTGGGGCCCACAGAGCATCATCAGCGACAACGGCCAGGCCAGGGGAGTGGAGCTGGTGTGCTGCAGCTCCGTCTTTGATGAGCAGGGGAGGTTCAGCCCCACGTTCGACGAGTCCCAGACGACCTCCATCGAGGCGGACACGGTCATCCTGGCCATCGGTCAGGCCTCGGACCTATCCCTGATAGAAGGCACGAGTGTGGAGGTCCAGGGCGGGCTGATCCGTGCAAACCAGGA
>DATKVP010000207.1:0-6820 GCA_035530015.1 Anaerolineae bacterium
ATCGGCGCCTTCTTCAGCGAGGTCGGGACCAACCTCCTGAAGATCTTCTCCAACATGGATCCAGAATCTGCCAGCCTGAGACAGGGTCTGGTCCTCAGCGCGGACACGCCCACGAGCCACTTCACCGCCTTGAGTCAGCGCCTCAACACCCACAATTACGCGGTCAGCATAGAGCATGCCGCACTGGAGGAGCTCCAGGGTTTTCTGGTGGACAGGCGCGATTTCCTCCTCAGGTTGCTGGAGAACCCGAACCTGCTGGAACACGAGTCGTTCACAAATCTGCTTTGGGCGGTATTCCACTTCACTGATGAGCTCAGCCATCGCAAGGACGTACGAGAACTGCCCGAGACCGACTATGAGCACTTGGCAGGTGACGTGACAAGGTCCTACAAGCTGCTGGCCGTAGAATGGCTGGCCTACATGCAGCACCTGCGTGACAACTACCCGTATCTCTTCTCTCTGGCCATGCGAACCAATCCGTTCGACCCCACAGCCTCGCCGGAGGTGACGTGACGAGGACGGCGAGCAAGCCCGGTTCGGAGGACATCCATGAAGAGACTGTATCGCTCACGGACAGACAGAAAGGTCGCTGGTATCTGTGGTGGCATGGGCGAGCTGTACGACATTGACCCCACGCTGATCAGGCTGGGTCTCGTCTTTCTGGGGCTGGCTACGGCGATCGTGCCGCTGCTGGTTGCCTACATCGTGGGGGCCATCATCATCCCCCAGGGCCCACTGCCCGAGGAGTAGCGGACCAACTTGAGTCCGGGAGCGACTCTCTGCCCAAGCCCGCTTCGAGACCTGGAGTTGGCCAAGAAGTGTCAACCGTCTCGGTTGAGGGTCCGACTCCCGGCACTCCGTCTTTGTCCATCAAGGGTTGGGCATGCTGCCATAGGAGTCCGGCGGGGGTGACTTCGGGCGACGCTTCTCCCAAGACGCCGCGGGCTGATGGTGTCCCAAACGGTAGCATCAACCCGCGGCCAGGAGAAACTCTCTTGCGCCGCCATGGCGACTAGGTGATCCCGCGGGTTGGCTCCGGGGGCATCTATCAGGGGTTCTGAAATCCTACTGGCTTGCGGCGCCACATGTGGCTACGCAGGATCCACCACACGCTGCTACTGCCTCCAAAGTCGCCGAACCGCACGATGCTGCAGCCACCACAGGGTCCGTGTCACAGACGCGGCGTTCTAGCTTCCATGCCAGTACCGCCTCCCGAGCCAGATGAGCATCTCTCGGCTCAATCTGCATCTCTGCATAGCGCTCGATGTGCGCCAAGACGTAGCTCCACCTCTCCACACGACACCTCCAACTTGTACATGCGCAAGCCCGGTTAAGACCTGAAAAACGCCTCCGCAGCCGGGCGAGCAACTCGAGAATCCAGGTCTGCAAACCACACCGCGAATCTACTACTCAGTCGTCCTCTTGACTGCTCTGACGCTGATGCTGTCTACTCGTGGCTGCTCCTTCTCTTCGACTACGCCGCAACAGCAACCCGTCCCTGCAAGGAGGGCAGACGCGTCGACTTTGTCCACGACAGCGATCTCGTCGAATCCTGCTTCCTCTATGAGCCGCAGGTATTCTGCCTCCTCCACGGTGCCCCCCAGGCACTGTGCCCAGGATGCCAGGTCGTTCCTCACCTCCTCGGGGAGTCCAGAGGAGACGAGGTCAGAGATGAGCAGCGTCCCGCCAGGCTTGAGCACACGGTATGCCTCACCAAATACCCTTTCCTTGTACGGAGAAAGATTGACTACACAGTTGGAAATGATCCGGTCCACGCTCTCGTTTTCTACCGGCATGTCTTCCATCTCGCCTAACCGGAACTCCGCGATGTGCCCTACGCCGGCGCGCTCGGCGTTCTGTCGTCCCTTGTCAATCATCTCGGGGGTCATGTCCAGGCCGATGATCGTGCCTCCGTCCCCAACCATCCGAGCGGCGAGAATGACCTCCAGGCCAAGCCCGGAACCCAGGTCGAGAACCGTCTCCCCCTCTTGAATGCCAACGAAGTCCAGCGGATTGCCGCACCCCAGCGAGGACTCTGTGCTTAGACCGGTGCAACACGCTGACTCCGACTGGGGCGTGGCGACGTCCTGCGTTCCCGCCTGTACTTCCCCACAGCAAGCCTGCGGGCCACAGCAAGATGGCGTCACCACTTGCGCTCGTGCTCCGTAGTAGACCTTGACAGCCTCTTTGATCCGTTCTTCTCGGGACTTCTCCACCACACTACCTCCTCATACCTATGGTATCATATCGTTGAGTTTGCTCAGCAGTCCACTGAGTTGCTGAAGCTCATCACGCCTTAGACCTTCGCAGCAACCCTCAAACATCATATCCAAACCGGGCGTCGCCCTCTCCATCACCCTGCCCTCGTCTGTCAGGCGCACGAGAAGGCTCCTCCGGTCCTCTGGGTTCGACTCCCGAGCCACCAGCCCCTTCCTCTCCAGGGTGTCTACGACTCCCGTGATCGTCGATGGCGAGCAGCAACAGGCAGATGCCAGCTCGTTGAATTGTTGTCCATCTCTCTGCCACAGCAGGCTCAGGACCGAATACTGTGCTGGAGTGAGTTCGACGAGGCCTATCTGCTGTCTCTGAAGCCGGGTCAGCTTCTTGGCCACCAGATCTACAAGACGGTAGACCTCCGCAACGGATCCTGGTTCGAACTCCCCTTCTGGCAACACACAGGTCTCTCCGTTCACTTTGCCGTGCCTTTCCAGAGGTAATAGAACGTTGGTGTTCTTACTATCCAGTACCTTATGATACGGGTGCTAATCATTAGCTTCCTAAGTATATCTCGGAGGTTGCCGTATGTCAAGTCAGAAACGGGACCGAGAGATCGCCACAACGCCTGCGGAGCTCAGCCTCAGCCCGAAGGAGCCGCCTTTTCGCAAGTTTCCGCGCTTTTCCATACCCATGCTCACCGAGTTGAGACGCCACGCCCCCCGGAAGGTCGACCCGGTTCCCTGTGTTCAGCCGAGAGGAGCCTGCCTGAATCATTGCAGTGGCAGGCGGCTATCCGGAGATCGTTTCCATTCCTGGCATCGTGAAGTGGAGTCCCGGCGCAAGTGAAGCTAGGCCTTCTCCTTGTGTTCTAGATCCACCAACACCGTCGGGTCGGGCTGATTCTCTTCCGGGCGCGGCAGAGAATATTGAACTGCCACGAGGGTAGAAGACTCAATAGATAGGGGGCTCGGGTTAAGAGAAGCCGAATCCGATCGCTCTCCCAAATGGACTCCATGGACGCCCCTCTGGAGACGCTACCGGTCCAGCGGGACGAGGCGGCAGCACACTCGGGATTCGGCGACTATGCGTACCGACCCAGGACCAGACAGGCGTTCTGGCCACCAAACCCGAACGAGTTGCTGAGGGCGATGTCCACTTCTGCCTCTCGTGCGACGTTCGGCACACAGTCCAGGTCGCATTCTGGGTCTGGAGTCTCCCAATTGATGGTCGGATGCAGGGTGCCCGTGTTGATGGTCATGATTGTGACTATGGCCTCCACTGCACCTGCGGCCCCCATGGGATGTCCGATCATAGACTTGGTGGCGTTCACTGGTATGTCATAGGCATGATCTCCCATGACGGCCTTGATAGCTGCCACCTCTGCGGGATCGCCTACAGGCGTCGCCGTGGCGTGGGCATTGATGTACTGGATGTCCTCAGGCTTCAGCCCGGCATCGCCGATGGCCCTTCGTATAGCTAGTGCAGAACCCCGTCCCTCGGGATCGGGAGCGCTTACGTGGTAGGCATCGGTGGTCACTCCGTACCCCAGGATCTCGGCCTCTATCCTCGCTCCCCGGGCCAATGCATACTCCAGATCCTCCAAGACCAACACGCCGCATCCCTCGGAGGCCACGAAACCGTCGCGGTCTGCATCGAACGGGCGTGAGGCCCTCTCGGGCTCGTCGTTTCGCCTGGAGACGGCCCGCATCGCACAGATGCCCGCCAGCGCCAGCTCGCAGACTGTGGACTCCGTCCCCCCGGCGAGCACTACCTTGGCCGAGCCGTCTCGTATGGCCCTCGCGCCTTCACCGATGGCCTGAGTCCCGGACGCACATGCCGCGATCACTGTGGAGGTGTAGCCTTTGATTCCAAACGCGCAACCCACGTGATGGGCAGCCGCGTTGGGCATCATATTGGGTATGAAAAGCGGTGGAATGCGTCGCACACCCTTGTTGAGCAGGATCAGGTGCGCCTTCTGGCCCTCCACCAGACCACCACCTATGCCGGTCCCCAGCACTACGCCCACGTCTTCGGCATTACTGTCGTCCACGACGAGGCCTGCGGCGTCCACAGCCATCTTGGCCGCGGCCACCGCGAGTTGGCTGAAGCGGGCCATGCGCTTCGACTCCTTCTCGTCCATGTAGCGGCCTGGATCGAAACCTTTCACCTCACCATTGATCTGAACCGGGAAAGGGGACGAGTCGAATTGCGTGATCCGGGTAATGCCGGAGCGACCTTCGACCAGTCCCTTCCAGGTCTCCTCCACGTCGAGACCCAGCGGAGTGAGAGCTCCCATCCCAGTGACCACCACTCTCTTCCTGTTCTCCCTTGTCATGCCCGCCGCCTCCTACTCGCTCCTATCGCTATGGAACCCACGATTCTTCCACGTCCGCCTTACGCCCAAAGGTCCGCCTCCACCAAGAGGCCGCCGCCGGCCTTCTACTTGATCACCAGGAAGATCGGGATGAACATGTCACGCTCGAGGAGATATCCGTGATTCCCCAGGCGTCCCTCTTCCTCTACCTTGTGCATGCCGTGGTCCGCGAATACGACGATAAGTGTACCTTCAGGCAGCATCTCCACTATCCGTCCTACGGCAGAGTCTACTTCCTCCACGGCAGCGCTCTCCTCAGGGGAGCCCGGGCCGTAGCCGTGACCGGTATCATCGATACCGTGAAAGTGGACGAAGAGGACGTCTGGCGGTCCCGTTCGCAGCACGTCCAGGGTGCTGGCCAAAACGTTGTCGTCAGTACTACCGTTCCCGTCGAGGTCGGCGGACAGCTCCAGTTCCGCACCGCGCAGTGCGAAGGACAGGCTCTCTCCTTCGACGGCCACCACCTTCAGCCCCGCCGATGTTGCCACATCGAAGAGTGTCTCCGTGTCGGTCTTTCGAATTCCCCGTTGGTCCACGCCGTGGACATCGGGCGAGGCGCCTGTGAGGAGAGAGGCCGTGGACACAGAGGTGATGGAAGGGTACGTCGTCAGGGCGACCAGGGGCTCTCCCAAGGCCGCCAGGTTCGGGATCGACCCCTCGGCGAGAGCTTCGCTGTATCGTACGTAGCCAAAGCCATCCAGGAAGATGAGCGCCACGCGATCAGCAGAGGGTACCGGCAACGGACGCCCCGTGGCCTCCGAGGGTACCGATAGGCCCAAGGCGGTAGCCGCTGTAGGCGCGATGTCCGCAATAGACGCCTCGACATCGTCCAGCAGTCGCGGCGGCCCGACTTCCAGACGCGAGGCCCGCAGACGGCTGCCGCCAAGAAGCAGGGTGCCGTCACTCAGCCACCATGCCCCGTCCGCGACGGACACCCACTCGAAATTGGTCAGAGCACCTGTGCCCTCGACAGTGACGCCAATAGTATCGACAGCAGTATGCCCCGCCGCGACGAGCACGCGCTCGAGGGGCACCGCTTCCCGTCCCTCCGGCGCCTGGGCGAAATCGTCCAGTTCGCGGAGTACTCCGGCATCGACCTGGAGGGAGTTGCCGTCCGGCCCCGCCACGCTGACCTGCCAGGGGGTCCCGCACGCAGACAGGAGAAGCGCCAAGAGCAGGGTCAGGAGAACCCCTGACGTGTATCGATGCTTCGCTACCCCGCGCAACAGCAGTCTCTCCAAGAATGAGGCACGCGACGAGCCAGGGGCACCTCCGGTGCGCACAACCCAGGACAAGCTGCATGCCAGACAGCCAAGTGGTCTTTGTCTACCACTACGCCTCCGTCGGGTCTAACAAAAGCCTGCGGGCAATGCACCCGCAGGCCATAGAGGTTCACTCTCTCACATTGACAGCACGCGGCGCAGCAACTACGCTGTCAGCGCGGCTACGTTCTCGACCTTCGTGACTCCAGGCACCTGCTCCTTCAAGGTCTTCTCGACACGCATCTGCACCGTCTGAGCTGAGAACGGGCACCCAGCACAGGCACCCAGCAATCTGACCTTGACCACGCCGTCGTCACTCACGTCGACCAACTCGACGTCTCCTCCGTCCATCTTCAGAAACTCCCTGATCTTCTCCAGGGATTTCTCTACTTCCTCACGCATAATCCCTACACCTCTCCCTCTACTGGGCTCTGGCCTCAGTTTCTACTACACCTAATCATAATCATAACAGGTAAAGCCATGAGGCGCCAGTCAGCTCCCGCGCTTCCGCCAACGGAGGTTGACCATCAACGTCCCCACTCCCGCCAGCAGCAAGCCCAGTACTCGCTGCGAGGTAAGATGCTCGCCCAGGAAGAGCCAGGCGAGAACGGCGATCTGCCCCAACATCGTGCCATTGATGATGCTGGACTCCACCGCCGTCAAAGTGCGCAAGGTCCGATTCCACAACGTGAAAGCAAAGGCGGTATTCACCACCGCGAGCCAGGCAATGATCATCCAATGCCTCGCACTCAGAGGCGGAAGCCCCTGAGCGGCTAACCCCGTCGTGAGCAGTACCACAGCGCCGATGCCCATGCTGACCGCAGTTACCGAGAGCGGGTCAATGTCGCCCCGACGGTTGATGCGTCGCCCCAGGATGGAAGATCCCGCGTTGGCCAGCACACCCAGCAACACGGCGAGCAACCCTACCGCCTCGGCACGCATGGCTGCGACGGGGTAGAAGTATACC
>DATKVP010000208.1:0-4902 GCA_035530015.1 Anaerolineae bacterium
CTGCGTCCACCAGCCCCACGCCTTTCTCGAGAGCCGTGATCCCCGTCTCCAGGCCCTCTATGGACGCGGACAGGAGGGCAACCCCCGTGCTCAGGAGGGCATCTATGCCCACCTGCTCCAGGCTCTCGTAGAGGCCGAGTAACCCCCGAAGCTTAACCAGCTCGGCTTCACTCTCCAGTCGGGCGACCGCCTGACCCGCCTTCGTGCCCAGCGAGCCTGCCACCAGGCCTGTCGCCAGGTTGGTGGAGACAAGTGCCGCACCCCCAGCGGTGACACCCGCGAGGAACTGCCTCCGGCTGATGCCTTCGCTGAAGAGGACAGGTTTCTCCGCACCCCTCTCCTCAGACAGGTCCAGTAGCTCCGAGACCCTGGAAAGGGTGTCGCTGTCACACGAGCCCAGGCGCTCCGCGATCCGTTCTCTCAGCTCTTCCCGGCCATTCTCTTCCATGTTCGCCCCCGGAACCTCATCCTCAGCTACGCCCGGCCCACCAGACTGTGCAAGGCCTCACTAGACTCACAAGTTGCCCGCCTGACGAAATCTCTATCCCACGGTCCGGCGAGCCCAAGGCAGAACCATCTCGTCGAAAACAAACCTGGTGTCCCAGAAACTACGCGGGATACCCCCCTCCAGGCCGACGCAGAAAAAGACTGCCATGTCCCGCTCATCGACGACACCGTCGCTGTTCGAGTCGTCCTCGATCCTGCTGAAGACGATCTCGGACCCACCGACGTCCCACTGAGGTGCAACGCTAAGCCCGGGTCCGAAGGTGAGCCTGGCCTGCTCCGTGCCGTCGACATCCATTATATAGAGGTCCCTCGCCCCATCACGAAGCGATTCGAAAGCGATGAGACCGCCGTCGGGAGACCACGAAGGAGCGTAGTCGCCGGCCGCGTTGCGAGTGAGGTTGACCTGGTTCGATCCATCAGCGTCCATGACGTAGATCTCGCTGTTGCCGTAACGCAGGCTCACGAAGGCGATGCGCGTACCATCCGGCGACCAGGCCGGTGCCAGATCACCAGCCGCGTTGTCCGTGAGTTGAAACTCGCGGCCCTCCTCATCCAGAACCCAGATGTCAGCGTTGCCCATTCTCTCGGACACGAACACGACGCCTGCGCCCACGGGGCGCGGAACCGAAGGCGCCTGTCCCACACCCATGGAGGTGTACTCTCCCATCCGCACCTCCACCTCCGTGTTCTCCGCCGCAACCGTCGCCACTCCCTCTGTGACCTCAATCAGCGTCGCCCCATCTGGGGAGACCTCGAAACGATACCGGCCCGGCGAGAGCCTCACGTGCGCCGCCGGAGTAAGCACCTCATATCGGTCCCCAGGGCGCAGCGAACTGTGTACCTGGTGCAACGTCCGGCCACTCTGGACTTGCACAGCTACGACCCGCTCGCCATCGGCCTGCGCCGGCACGCGCGTCAGGAGAACCACGCCCTCGGACTCCAGGATCACCGACACCGCGGGCGACAGCATCAGGTGGGCACGGGAACCTACCTGCGTCGTGATCTTGCCGCCGCTCGCGACCTCGCTCACTTGGGGGGCTGGTACATCCAGTGTGCCATACCCGCGTGACACAGTGACCTGACCCCTCTCCACGAACAGGGTGGCTGTCCCTCGCTGGCCCAGGTGCCACCAGTACCACACAGCCAGTATCGCGGCAGTGACGCCCAGCGATATGAAGGTCACTCTTCTCAACACGGCAAGCAGATTATAGCATACGGTCCTGTGCCCCTGCTACAGATGACGAGATAGTTCCTCTGCCACAGCTCTCTAGCCAGACTATGATACGGGTCTTACGAGGCTTTGATGTGGCTGCAGTACCATAGGGTGGTAGACGACTCCATAACGGCGCGTAGCGGCAAGCAAGCTCGATCCGAACATTCCCGGACCGTCTCATCAGCGTAACCAAGAGGCAAAGGCAAGCGATGATCAGAGTATTGGTGGTAGACCCCGAGAACCGAACGGCTGCCAACGCCGCGGACGCACTGGAGGGACAGAAGATGCTGCCCACCGTCGTCTGCCGCGTGGGAGAAGCGCTGCAGCAGCTCCACAGCAACCCCCGCATGCAGTCATCTTCGCGGCCTCACCAAGCGATGAGGGGGATGAAGGGCTCTGCAGAGCGATCTGCGAGCGAACATTGGCTCCCGTGCTGGTGGTGGGCAGAGAGGATGGTAAGGCTGCTGTGGAACGGCTGCTCTCCGCAGGGGCGGACGCGCACATCCTGAAACCCCTCACCGCAGAGGTGCTGGTCGCTCAACTGTGGGCCCTGCTTCGACGCGTAGGACTCGTGAACAGCCAGTCCCGAACGTAGACATTGCGAACCTTCTCCCCCAGGCTCGAGCGGGCGATTCACTCCACAGGGGCAACACCTCCTCTGCAGCCATCCCCGGGAACCCATTCTGCTGCTCCGCGGGCGTAGCCTCACGACCTCCACATATGGCCCCTACCCCACGCGGTTCCAGACCACCTTCGTAGCCATCCCTTGACCTCGGCGTCCGAACGCCTCACCGGTTTCCTCCAACGGATCGGACGGGCCTTCTTGACGGAAAACAGGCACATGCCTCCTTGCTTGGCTCGCCCGCACCCGCTTGACAGAGCGGGTAGAGTTTGATAATATTAGAGCAGAAGTCTGTTGTCGCCAACCTGGCAGGGTCAGCGACTCGCCTCGCACCCTGCAGAATCATAGCACAGAACACGATTCGTCCCGGAGACTTGAAAGGAGTTCATCATGGAAACCATAAACCAGGACGCTCTGGAGCGCGTCAGGGATAAGGAGTTCCTGGACATCAACGAGGCCACGGCCATTTTCGAGTGCTCGCGATCCACCATCCATCGCCTTTGTCAGAAGGGCCTGGTGCATGCCTACAAGGAGCCGATGGGCGGCGGTACGAAGATGAAATGGGCTATCTCCAAGCAGGGTTTGCTGGACTACTATAAGGCACGCAAAGAAGGGGCCAAGCGCCGCGGCTTGCAGATGCGGGTCTGGCCTAGGGACATCCCCAAGAGCTGGTTGACCATGCGCGAAGCGGTGGATGTGACTGGCTGGGGAAAGGATGCCATTGGTCGCTGGTGCCGCGAGGGGCTCGTCAGGGCCGAGAGACGCTCCAACTGCTGGTTCCTGGAGCCCACACAGCTCGTGCAGTTCACCAAGATGGCGCCAAAGGGCTGGACCACTACCGCTGAGGCGCGGCGAATCACCGGCCTGACCCGGGCGCGGCTGTCCAAGCTGGCCCTGGAGCACAAGCTCGTGGCGCGCAAGGCAGCGGGCCGCTGGCACTTCCAGAGGGAGTCGCTCGACCAGCACATGAGGCGGCGTGAGAAGTACATGCCCAAGGACTACCGCCGAGCGGAGCTGGTCAGCCGCTATTAGCGCCTCTGAAGACACTCCACAAAGAAGTGGGCGCCAGCGGACCGCACTTCGTGTCCACTCCGGTACCAGCCCACATCGGGGCGCTTCTCGCACGAATTGTTTCATACGAACCGGGTGATTGAATGGCTGCATCGTTGAGCAGCCACTTCTGTTAGTTACCCACGACAAAGGTAGTCGCGTCAGGCGCCCTTGACATGCAAAGCAAACTGTGCTATACTGGTAACAATAGCGGCTGGTTGTTGCGATCAGGGCTACCACAAAGGAGGAGGGAAGATGTTCGAGAGAGGAATCCTGAGGGGGCTGATGCTGGTCGTCGGTCTGGCCCTGCTGGTGGCGGTGCTGCCGACTCTGGTCCTGGCCGACGATGGCAACCCGCCGAGCGGTCCAGACGCGAGCGCCGTCGGACACCAGACCATCGCTGGGAACCCGCTGACCATCCACGTAGCTGCAGACACCAGTATCCAGGTGCTCCATGCTGGACAAAGCGATGGCCAGGTGCACCCGCCCGCATACGACGAGGCCGACAGCGGTGGCTTCGGAGTGTTTACCACCTCGCCGCCAGGGCTTGGCCAGGGCCCTGTTGTATGGGGTCCTGATTTCGCGAAGCACGACGACTCCAGCGCCAATATCGTGACCCCCTGGTTGTCCGCAGGACCGCAAACGACCATGGGAACAGGCACGGCAGCCGATCCTTGGTGGGTCCAAACCGATGTCCTTGGGCCTTTCGGGCTCAATGTGACGCAATGGGTCGGATATGTCAATGGTAGAGACTGCTTCACGGTCTCCTACATCGTCGAAGCCCAATACTTCGACCTCCCCCTACCCTTCAGCTTCTTCCATGCAGCGAACATGCATCCAGATGCGGACGAGGGCGGTTTCGGCTACTACGACGCCGCGATCGACGCCGTCGGTGCCTGGAACGGCGCCAAGGATTTCCTGGAGTATCTGGTCCCCTACACGCAGATGGGACTGCCGCCGGCCGACCACTACCAGGGGGCGGGCTATCAGGCCATTTGGAACAACATCGGAACCGACCCGTTCACCCCTGGGCCAGGTTTCAACGACAGCATAATCGCTACCCCCTATCACGACACCGGATGCGGTCTGCAGTGGGACTTGCAGTTACCGGGCGCGGACCCACCGGGCAACTTCATAGAGTTCGGGGCGGATTGGTGCTTCCTGGAAGCAGAAGAGCCGGAGTTCGTCCCCGAGCCCGCGAGCGTGATGCTCCTCGCCAGCGGCCTGATGGGGCTGGCTGGATACGCAGGTCTGCGATTGCGGAAGAGCTAGGCGCGCCATTCTATAGAGCCCTGACAGACACGTAGGCCCACGGTTTGCCGTGGGCCTACATATTCCTCACTCAAACAGAGCAGTGCTCCCTCAACCAGTCTGTCGCACCGCCTCCAGGACGTTGGTCAGAGTCTCTATCCTGGCCAAGACCCGGCTCAGCTGGTCCATGCCTGAGATCTCCAAGGTGGCCACAATCGTGGCCGTTTGATCCTTCCTCTGTGCGTCGATGGTCGCGGAG
>DATKVP010000209.1:0-2851 GCA_035530015.1 Anaerolineae bacterium
TGGTCGAAGGCCATGCCCACGCCCACCGGCTCTCCCGCTGCATCGTCGAAATCACTGCTGAAGATCACAGGACCGAAGTGCCCCGTGTGGTCGGGGCTGGGGCTTCCCACGGGTGTTGGTTCGGGAACCTCAGTGGGGGTAGCCGTGGACTGGGTGACGCTGGTGGCCGTCTGCGTCACCTCAGAAGGCTCGCTGGTCGGCGGCGAAGCCGCTCCGCCACAGGCCACCAGACCGAGCAACATGGCCGCAGTCAGCATCAGCGCCAGAAGTCTGTCTCCGCTCAACATTGGGGGTCTCCTTTCCGTGCGCCGGCGCTGTACGCCGGCGCAGGTGGACTCTCGATGCAGCAGTGCTAACCCAATACTCGCTGAGCGGCCCGATCTTGTCAAGCACCCCCGCAGACCGGGTTGCAAACCCTCAACCCCAAGCGTAGAATAGCAGTGGAGAGACTGTTCCATCCCTGAGATCCCTGGCGAGGAGCAACCCATGGACGTCCAATGGACATCGATCATCATCGGCTTCGCCACCGGAGCCGTGACCGGCGCCCTGGTCACGTACTTCCGCCACTGGCTGGCCCGCCGCAGGCAAACTGAGAGTATGGAGTTCGCCAGGGCGCAGGAAAGCGACCGTATCAGGCGTGAGCACTATGAGCGTGCGCTGGCCTACGAACGAACCAGAGAGAGCCTCCGTGGCTGCGACCTTGCCGGGCGGGACCTGGCCGGGCTGTACCTCGGTAGAGCAGACCTCCAGCGCGCGAATCTCAGCGGTGCAGATCTCTCCAACTCGAGCCTCAAGGAGGCCAATCTGATCGGTGCCGATCTGAGACGAGCCAACCTGACGGGAGCCAATCTCACGGAGACAGCGCTGGAAGGCGCCAACCTCGAGGGTGCAAACCTCCAGTCGGCAGCCTTGAAAGCTGCCAACCTGGCAGGGGCCAGTCTACAGCGCGCCGATCTCCGCAACACGGCCTTCGAAGATACGAACCTGGAATGGGCCGATCTCCAGAAAGTCCAGCTCCAGGGCGCGGAACTGAAGAAAGCCAACATGGAGGCGGCGCGGCTGCAGAGAGCCAACCTGCAAGGCGCAAACCTCAAAGGGGTCAACCTCGCTGAGGCCAGGCTGGAGGGCGCGAACCTCCAGGGCGCCAACCTCAAGAAGGCCAACCTGACTGGCGCCCATCTCAGAGGTGCGAAAGTCGATTCCTCCACTGTGATGCCCAAAGATTGGGAGGGCGTAGTCGCCAGCAAGCCATGATGATAACCAACCTGCACTCGCAGCTCTGGTTAGCTCTCACCGCGCCACTCTCTGTCCGTAGTCGGCCCGTAGAGGTGCATAGGACCCAGCCAGGCGCCTTCCGAGAGACCCACTGATGGGCGCACTATGGCTTGTACATTGTGCGGCCAGCAGCCACAGAGATTGCATTTGCGGGCAATTGGGGACTGTGCTATATTGGCTAAGAACTCACGCAGGGCATCGACCCTGCGGTTTCACTGGTCAGGAGGTGCTGCATTCGGACCCTCCCGGGGGCACCCCTTGATGAGCCTGGAAGTCCAGGCAACGACAAGAACAACCCATTGATGGGACACCATGCATAGCTCACCTGTCCCCCTGCGCCGATAGACGGTGCGATAACCAGGGTTGAGAGATAGAAAGGAGTACGAGAACGATGGAAGCTTACTGTGTCAAGTGCAAGGCGAAGCGGCAGATGACGAATACCGAGGAAGTGGTGCTCAAGAACGGACGTCCTGCCATCAAGGGAAAGTGCTCCGTGTGCAGCACCAACGTCATGAGGTTCGTCAAGAAAGGCTCCTGAGCCACCACAAACGGAGCGTTTCCGTCGGGTGCTGTGGCTGGACGCAGTGAAGCGCCATCCTGGGGCCACAGGCTGCGCGCGCAGCATCTGACGGAAACCTCTTGGGCCAATCCCAGTTCTGCAGCCCAACCGAGGCCTGAATCTAGACAAGTCCGTCTCTGCCCGCGATGCGGAGCGACTGCTCCCCTTGGGGCTGCTCCTCCCCATCGTGGCGCCTCGCGGCCTCGTTCGGCGCCGAGCCAGGGTGTCTACCGCCAGAGTGGCCTGAAACACGGATTCGAAAGAGACGGCCACAACTGATGCCACACTCAACCACCAGGGTCCTCCTGGGCGTTCAGGGATTCAGTCCCAAGGATTGGGTAGGAACTTTCTATCCGCCCCACTTCTCCGCCAAGCAGTTCCTCCCCTTCTACTCCCGCGTGTACCAAACCGTGGAAATCAACAGCACGTTTTATGCCATACCTTCCAGGTCCACGGTAACGTCATGGGCTCAGCGCACACCTCCGCACTTCGTCTTCGCCTGCAAGATGCCCCAGGATATCACCCACGACCGCCGGCTCACGGGAGTAGAAGAGAAGCTAAGTGTCTTTCTCGACCACATGAGGATCCTGGGGGAGAAGCTGGGCCCGGTGGTGATTCAGTTCCCGCGCTCCTTCACCAGGCGCTTCGAGGAAAACTTGCGTGCCTTCCTTCCCCTGCTGCCTGAGGACGTGCGCTTCGTCACCGAGTTCCGCAGCGAATCGTGGCACGGGGAGGAGGTGCTCGATCTGCTCAGGGAGTTTAACGTCGCCTGGTGCATCAATCACTGGCAGGACCTGCCACCCGTCGTGGAAACAACCACGGACCTTGCCTACCTGCGCCTGGTTGGCTACCACAGGGAGTTCAAGTACCTGGGGAAGGTGCAGAGGGATAGGTCAGAGGACTTGGCGAAGTGGGCCAGCACGATCAACGACCTGGCCACCCGGGTCCCGCGCATCTACGTCTACGTCAACAACCACTACGCGGGCCACGCCCCAGCCACGGTGAATCGGCTGGCAG
>DATKVP010000210.1:0-3819 GCA_035530015.1 Anaerolineae bacterium
GACGGTCAGGACATCGCCGCCATTGAGAAGGCTATCGGAGAGGCTCAGGCCGACACCGCACGCCCGTCGCTCATCATCTGCAAGACGGTCATCGGCTACGGCAGCCCAGCCCAGGCCACAGCCAAGGTTCACGGCGAGCCGCTGGGCGAAGAGAACGTGCGGGAGGCCAAGGACACTCTGGGTTGGCCTCAAGAGCCAGCGTTCCACGTGCCCCAAGAGGTACTCGCCCATACGGGGAAAGCGCTCGAGCGCCGGCAGAAAGCGGAGAAGGTGTGGGAGCAGCGCATGCAGGTCTACCGCCACACCTATCCTGAGCTGGCAGCGGAACTCGAGATGCAACTCCGTGGCGAACTCCCTTCCCATTGGGACGATGATCTGGCAAACCTCTTCCCGCCAGGCAGCAAGCCCATCGCCACACGCGCGGCCTCAGGTCAGGTGCTCAATCACCTCGTCAAGCGAGTCCATGCCCTCACCGGTGGCTCGGCGGACCTGGCGCCCAGCACCAAGACCATCCTCGTAGGCTATGGAGATCTGGGCTGGCACCAGTACTGGGGCCACAACATGCACTTCGGCGTGCGAGAGCACGCCATGGGTGCCATCGTCAACGGTATGGCCGTTCATGGTGGCCTAATTCCCTACGCCGCCACCTTTCTCACCTTCTCAGACTACATGCGCCCCCCCATGCGACTGGCCGCGATGATGGGCGTACAGGTCCTGTACGTCTTCACCCACGACAGCATCGGCCTGGGCGAGGATGGACCTACTCACCAGCCCATCGAGCAGTTGATGAATCTGCGGGCAGTGCCCAATCTCACCGTGATCCGCCCTGCCGATGCATCGGAGACCGCGGAGGCCTGGAAGGCAGCACTCTTGAATAGTGAAGGGCCGATAGCCCTGGTGTTCACTCGCCAGAAGCTCCCTGTGTTGGACCGCACAGAACTCGCCCCGGCTGAGGGACTGCTAAAGGGGGCCTACGTCCTCTGGGAAACAGGCGCGGGCAAGCCAGAGATCATCATCATAGGAACCGGCTCTGAAGTACACATTGCCCTCGAAGCAGGCAGAACCCTCGCTGCAGAGGGCTTAGCAGTACGCGTCGTCTCCATGCCCAGCTGGGAGTTGTTCGACCAGCAGGAATCCGACTACCGCGGCAGCGTGCTGCCTCCTCCAGTCAAGGCGCGCGTGGCTGTGGAGGCTGGCATCAAGCTTGGCTGGGAGCACTACGTAGGACTCGACGGCACCGTGGTGGGAATGGAACACTTTGGCGCCAGCGCCCCGGGAGCGGATCTGTATGAGAAATTCAACATCACCCCGGCGGCAGTGGCCGAACGGGCCAGGGCTCTGCTGCAAGGATAGGAGGACACTGCACATCCCTATGGAGACCCAGTACAAGAGGCTGGAAGACTACGGACTCATCGGCAACCTGGCGACCTGCGCCCTCGTGGGGCGGGATGGCTCCATTGACTGGTGTTGTTTCCCGCATCTGGAGTCACCCAGCGTGTTCGCAGCCATCCTGGATATCAGGAAGGGTGGCCACTTCCATATCCGGCCGCTGGGTCACGGGGGCGGTGACCAGACCTACGTCGCCAACACGAACGTCCTTCGCACCACGTTCCAGACATCCACCGGCACGGCGACCTTGACGGACTTCATGCCTGTGAAAGACCACACCGATCCCCAGCACCAGTCCCTGCTGAGGAAGGTGTCCTGCTCACAAGGAAGCGTAGAGCTGGAAATCGAGTTCCAACCTCGCTTCCACTACGCACGTGTGGTTCCGAACCTTGAGGCTGCCCCCCAGGGTACCATCGCCCGCTGGGAGGATCACCTGCTGTACCTACAGTCTTTCCATCCCTTGCTAAGGGATGAGGGGGTGGCCCGTGCTGCGCTCACGCTGAGCAAGGGTCAAACACAGTGGTTCGTCCTCAAATACGGAGACAGTTCGCCCGTGACCCAAACTGAATGTGACCGCCTTCTGGACTCGACTACTCGCTTCTGGTCCGACTGGGCGCACCACTGTGGAGAGGATCGCTGCGTCTTCCGTGGCCCATGGCATGACTACGTAGTCCGCTCAAGCTTGGTCTTGAAGCTGCTGACGCATCCAGAGACCGGCGCCATCGCCGCGGCGCCCACCACCTCCCTCCCCGAGGTGATCGGCGGCGTGCGGAATTGGGATTATCGCTTCGCCTGGATCCGCGACGCTTCTTTCACCGTCCAAAGCCTTTACAGCCTGGGCCACGTAGCGGAGGCCCTACAGTACTTCCGGTGGTTGAAGAGCCTCTGTCGAGAGTTCCAAGACCGCGACGACCACCTGCATATGCAGGTCATGTACGGCCTCCACGGAGAGCAGGACCTGGAGGAAAGCATTCTCGATCATTTGTCCGGTTATCGTGACTCGGCCCCCGTCCGAGTCGGCAACGCGGCAGCGGAACAACTCCAACTCGATGTGTACGGCGAACTGGTCAACGCCTTCTACGAGACGCGACGGTACGGCGAGGACATCACTCACGATGATTGGGACTTCGTCCGCAAGATCGTCAACACCGCCTGTCAAACGTGGAACACAGAGGACTCGGGCATCTGGGAGGTCCGCGGCGGTCCCAGACACTTCACGCACTCCAAGCTGATGTGCTGGGTGGCACTGGACCGCAGCATCAAGCTGGCTGACAAGTATGGATTTGAGGCTCCGCTGGACGACTGGAAGAAAACGCGCCAGGAGATCCGCGAGGCCATCCTCAAGCGTGGCTTCAATGAGAAGCTGAACAGCTTCGTGCAGTCCTTCGACTCGAAGGTACTGGACGCCACCAGTCTCTTGATTCCCGTCATGGGGTTCCTCCCTCCCGATGACCCGAGGGTCGAGGGCACCCTACGGGCGACCCTGGAACACCTCACCTCTGACGGGCTGGTCTATCGCTATCTGGGCGACGATGGACTCCCAGGCCAGGAAGGAGCCTTCGTCCTGTGCACCTTCTGGCTGGTCGATGCCCTTGTTCTCGCTGGTGAACTCCAGAAGGCAGAGGAGCTGCTCTTGGGACTCCTCGACCACATCAGCCCCCTGGGACTTCTCGCGGAGGAGCTGGACCCTGTATCGGGCCAGCAACTAGGCAACTTCCCGCAGGCCTTCAGCCACATCGGCCTGATGAACAGCGCCCTGCGACTCGGTTGGGCGCTGGCGAAGCAACGGGCGATAGAGGCCCGAGAAGAGCAGGACTAGGTCTCCGGCAACCTCCGGACATCGGATCTTCTCTCGAGCGAGTCTCCATCACGCCAGACGAAGGGAGGCGAATGTACGATGAACAAACTGAGTGAACTGGCTGAACTGGGTCAGGCTGTGTGGTTGGACTACATCCGCCGTTCCTTCATCACTTCCGGTGAACTCCAGGAACTGGTCGCCGATGGGTTGGCCGGGGTCACCTCCAATCCCACCATTTTCGAGAAGGCCATCGCCGGAAGCACCGACTATGACGAAACTCTGCATGAGTTGGTGGACGCCGGCAAGGACGCGCAGGAGATCTACGAGGCGCTGGTGATGGACGACATCAAACAAGCCGCCGATGTCCTGCGCCCCGTCTACGAGCGCACCGAAGGGGCCGATGGCTACGTCAGCCTGGAGGCGCGTCCGGCCCTGGCCCACGACACTGAAGGCACCATCGCCGAGGCTCGTCACCTCTTCTCTGCTCTCAACCGGCCCAACGTGATGATCAAAGTGCCGGCCACACCCGCCGGAATTCCGGCCATCCAGGCTCTGATCGGCGAGGGCATCAATGTCAACGTCACGCTGATGTTCTCCCTGGCCCAGCACAGGGCCGTGGCCGAGGCATACAT
>DATKVP010000211.1:0-5340 GCA_035530015.1 Anaerolineae bacterium
TGGCTCCATCCCACGCAGTGCGCGCAGGTAGTAGAACACCCGGACCAGCGCATCTGAGGAACTGGACACGATGAGATGATCGAGGTAGGAGTAGGAGCCGTCGATGATCCGCAGGAACTGCGACCGCACGCGGGGATTGAACGCCCGTTCGATGTAGCGGTCGGCGGCCTGGAGCTCAGCCTCGGGGTCGCCACATATGCGGACCGGAAAAACTCCTGCGGCGACAAGCAGCTCCTCGGGCACATCGCTGCCCAGGCAGCCTACCACTTGACCGCCCTGTTCCTTCCACTCCAGGGCAGCGCGCTCCCTCTCGTGGTACGCTCGGACCAACTCGCTCGGGACGCTCACGGCGTGACCCGTGGCCCAAGTCGAGAACGATCGGCGTTTTCCACTGCTATCATCTAAGTTGCTCCTCTGGGTACGCAGTCATCTGCGAATCCGTATTCAGAGTCCCTATCATTCTACGCCGGAATGGGGATCCGGTGACAGGTGGGAAGACTAGTCCGGAGGAGTGCGCTGGCCTGTGCCACACGGACCCGGCGACAAGATTCATCCAGCGCGATTAGATCGGTGAGGAGACGTGGACGCTAGATGAACCAGGATGCTAGGGACCCGTCACGGCGGGCTCGCTTACCACGCGTCTCAGTGTGCTATGTAAAGCTCTCCTGGATCACCACTTCGTCCCCCTGTACAGTGTACCCGGCCTCCAGCCCCTGGTCCCGTGTGATCTCCTCCATATATTCGACTACCTCACCGAAGCGCTGGTCCGTCGAGACCATGACTTCCGGCTGAGACTGCCTATTGATGTAGACGGGCAAGAAGGAGACGCGCCTCATCCGTCCCTGGGAAATGGTACACTTGGCGATGATCGTTTTCCTCGAGTCGCGCGGCATGAAGTACGTGGGGTACTCGGGATCTGGTTTCCAATCAGGATTCAAGATCTCGATCTCTCGATGCTGCGGGCTATCGAGCAACTCCTGGGGGGCACTGAGGTCCAAGGCGAAGTTGCACAGACTGTAGAAAATGACCTTCCCCTTATATACCTCGGTTCCCTTGAGTATGTGGGCATGAGTGCCCAGTATCAGATCGGCTCCAGAGTCGATGGCCACCCGAGCTACGTCCCTCTGGTATTGAGCCAACACAGCAGGGATGAAGTGAATACCCCAATGCATGGATACTATGACCAGGTCAGACTGAGACTTAGCCTTTTCGATGTCATTCACCATAGCGTTCAGGTCATCTCGATGGGGAAAGGTGTGTACTCGACACGGGGTGCCTGGTTGATCGTGCTCGACCTGCTCATAGAAGGTGAATGCTCTCATCGGGGCGCAACCCGGCCTATTCACCTCAGCCCAATACCCCTGCGGCAGGATGGAGTTATAAGCCAGAAATGCGATTCGGGTGCCCCTGCACTCAGCAATGGCAGGCTGTCGAGCTTCCGCGATATTGCGCCCTGCGCCCACAACCAACAACCCCTGCTCTTTCAGATTGCCGATCGTATCCAGAAAGGCCTCACGACCCCAGTCCAAACAGTGATTGCTGGCGAAAGAAACGACGTCAAACCCGGCATCTTTGAGGACCCGGGCAACCACAGGATCCCCACGGCAGGGAAGCCTGGCCTGTGGCAAAGGTGTCCCCCGATCCGATAGAACGGCTTCGAGCTGGCAGAAGGCCAGGTCGCCACCGTGGAGAATGCCCCCGACGTGCTGGAATATGGATGCTGGGTCATCCCTGTCGGGAGCTATGTCACCTACGGCGTAGAGTGCGATGTCTTCTGGCATTCCTGCTACTGTCTTCTCCTCTCGCCAATTCGTTCAGACGCCTCCACGTACGACCGGCAAGTGTCTGGGGCGACGCGGCGCCTACTATTCGTAGGTCCGAGTTCATCCTCGGCCGTCCCTCTATACCGTCAGCGCATGCTCCGTCCGCGAGATGATGTCGTCCTGCACTCGCTTGGTCAGCTGCACAAAGTAGGCGCTGTAACCAGCCACCCTGACGATGAGATCACGGTATCTCTCGGGATGCTTCTGCGCATCCAGCAGGGTTTCCCTGTTGACAACATTGAATTGAACGTGCTTCCCTCCGAAGCTGAAGTAGGTCTTGATCAGATCCCCTAGCTTTCTCAGGTCCTCAGTGCTCCTCAAGGCCGAGGGATGGAACTTCATATTCAGCAACGTGGCCTGGAAGGGCACCTGGTCTATAGCCATGGCACTTCTCAACAGTGCCGTGGGACCTTGAGTATCTTTGCCTTGTGCCGGCGACATGGTTCCATCCGCCAGAGTCTCGCCCGCGTATCTTCCGTCGGGGGTCGCGCCCGTCAGCGCTCCGCCCGGCGCATGTGCCGTGATGGAGATACCGGTTGGTTTCGTCGTCCCTCCCCAGATAGTGGGAAACGTGACCGACGTTTCGGCCCAGAATTGGTAGAGGTCTGCCGCGATGGAGTCGACGTAGGGATCTCCGTTTCCGTACTTGGGCGCCGCCAGACACATCTTTCGGATCTCTTCGTAGCCGTCGCCCTGCCAGTTCGCCGCGACAGCCGCTTTCATTTCTCCCTTGCTCACCTTCTGCTCATCGAAGACCAGCTTCTTCACCGCAGCCATGGAGTCGGCCACGTTTATCATCCCCACTACGTTCAGGGCAGAGCCATTCTCAAAGGGTAGCGTCCGGTCGAGCGCATCTCTACCTACCTTGATCGCATCCACCATCAGCGCAGAGTGTACCGCATCGGGGAAGAGTTCCTTCTGCGCTTGCAGGAGGATGTTGTGCTCCTCCGCCGTCAAACCCATGAAATAGGTGAGTTGTTCCTTGAAAGCCGCCATGAAGTCGTCGAAGGTCTCAAAGTCCTCGAAGTCCCCAGTCATGGGACCCAGTTGTCTTCCCGTCCGCGGTTCGACTCCGCTATTCAACGTGATCTCCAGGACCAGCGGGGCGATGAACATCCCAAAGGCGTTGATCCGCGACCTGCCTGGGATATTGACGTCGAGACACCCGGCCAAAGCGTAGTCCCGTGCCTGCCGGAGGGGCACACCCTGGCTAACCAGGTACTCGATGTAGGACTTGTCTCCGATGAAGGCCGGCATCCCGATCCCTGTCTTGACCACCTCCAGTGCTCTCAGCATCAGGTCTTCTGGCGTCTCCTCGTGGACCCTCACGGTTATGGTGTGGTGAGGAGTCTGGCAGTCCCGGGCTGCTTCAAGGATCAGGTAGGACAGCTCGTTGGTTGCATCTTCGCCATCAGGCGTCAGGCCGCCAATGACCCAATTGTGCCACCTGGCCATCCCCGCCCACTTCTGTCGCTGGAGCTTACCGCCCCCCACGAAGTTCAGCTGCATGACCTTGATCCGCAGACATTCCAGCAGTTCCAGCATCTCATCGTCGGTGATTCTGCTGGCCTCTTTGTCCTGCTTGTAGAAGGGGTACATGAACTGATCGAACCTGCCGCCTGGCGTGGTCCCGCTGGCGATCATCGCCCAGATGAACCAGAAGGACTGCATCGCTTCGTAAACGGTTCGTGCCGGGTCGGCGGGAACACGGCGACACGTCTCCGCTATTCGCTCCAGCTCCTTCCTCCGGGTCGAGTCCTCCTCCACCACGGCCATCTCAACCGCCAGGTCCGAGAATCGGCTCGCGATGCGGACCAGGGCTTTGTAGGCTATGATCACCGACTTCAGGAAGTCTGCCTTCTTGACGGCATCGGCGTTGTTGAACCTCAAGCCACTCAGCTCTTCCTCGGCGCCTTCTATGAGGGCATTTACCCCTTCGTTCAGCACCTTGGCGTAGTCCACCACAATCAGACTCAGTCCCAACCCAAGACCCCACCCTACGCCAGCGGCCCCAGTCCCGCGCCCCTCGTCTTTCTTCTGCCAAGGCGGGCAAAGGATGCCTGACTGGATGAACGGCCACAGCCTCTCATCATCGTAGAACTGCCCTTGCCTCTCGTCGAGCGTCCGGCCCCTTCCCTTCCAGTAGTCATCCATCGACCTCAACAAGGCTTCGTCCTCTCGCGAGGTATCAAGTCCTGCCTCTCTCAGTTCCCTCATGTCATCTCGGGGCCACGTGGGACCGAGAGACCCTGCCTCCAGCCCCATCGGTTTGCTGGCGAAGTTGCCGACGATTAGTTCGTCGTCTTCGACGAATATGGTCTTGTGGTCCAGGTAGTGAGCGGTCGCCTTTGCCCTTCTGAGAATTTGCGGGAGCCCTTGCGTCTGTTCGTACGACTCCATGATCAGACGCGCTTTCTCCACGCAGATGGGATAGCTCTGTGTTCGCAGCCTTTCCCGCAGGCGCTGCACCCGTTCGTTCATGATGATTCCTCACGATAGTTGGAGTGCCGGGCAGGTGACAGACTTCGCCGCCTACCCGCCAAGATGGACCGTCAACCCAAACGATTCAAACACCTCACCTATCTCTCCCATACGCTCCTCGCTGGGAGGCTGGACAGAAATGGACTTCCCCGGCTCCTCCATCCGCTCGTATTTCGTCTCGCCCAGCCGGTGGTAGGGAAGGAGATGGACCTTGATCGAGTCCCCCAGATCGGTGGCTATGAAACGAGCAGTAGCCACCAGGTTCTCGGGCGCATCGTTGTAGCCCGGTATCACAGGCACTCGCGCCCACATGGGGACGGCCAAGTCACGACAAATCCTGGTGGCGTTCTTCAGGATCCTCTCGTTGGACACCCCAGTCAGCCTCTGGTGCTCAATGGGGTCCATGTGTTTGAAATCGTACAGGACGAGGTCAACGAACTCCATTACACGGCGCACGGTCTCCCATGGGCCATACCCACAGGTATCCAGCGTGGTGTGTATGGCGGCCTCCCTGCAAAGCTCCAGCAGGCCTGTGGCAAACTCAGGTTGGGCCAGGGGCTCGCCGCCACTCAGGGTGACACCACCCCCCGACCTCTGATAGAAGATCTCGTCCGCAGCGAGTTCCTGGAAAACCTCATGGGCGGTCGCGCTCCGCCCCATGAGGTTTCTGGCCTCGTTGGGACATGCTTCAGCACACGTGCCGCAGCCCACGCACTTTGTCCTGTCTGTCCTGGAGCGCCCCTCGAAAAGCTCGATGGCCCCCTGCGGGCAAGCCTCGACGCAAGCCCCACATCCTGTGCAGTTCTCGCTCACGAAGAAGATCTCTGGTCGCATGGTCTGCGACTCCGGGTTTTGGCACCAGGCACACCGCAGGGGACAACCCTTAAGGAACGCGGTGGTACGAATCCCCGGCCCATCGTGGATCGAATAGCGCTGGATATTGAACACGACTCCAGTCACATCACCGGCATATGTCATGTCCGTGAATACTCCCCGGCCCACCGTGTGGTCGCCCCAAGAGCGACGTTCAGTGGAT
>DATKVP010000212.1:0-2006 GCA_035530015.1 Anaerolineae bacterium
GGTCTTCCTGGGCATCGGCTTTGAGACCACCTCTCCCACGGTCGCGGTCTCCATACTCCAGGCCAGGGAGCAGGACATCACCAACTACTACGTCCTCTCCCTGCACAAGCTGACTCCTCCAGCGACGAAGGCCATCCTCGATTCAGGGGAGTCGCGCCTGGATGGTATCATCGGGCCCGGGCACGTGACGACGGTCATTGGTTCCCGGGCGTGGGAGTTCTTGCCCCAGCAGTACGGCGTATCGTGCGTCATCGCTGGCTTCGAGCCGCTGGACATCCTTCAGGGCATCTACACACTGGTGAAACGCATCGAAGGTGGTGAGCCTCAGGTGGACAACGTCTACGGGCGAAGCGTGCGAGCCGAAGGCAACGAGGTGGCCTTGGAGTACATGAACGTTGTCTTCGAAGAATGCGCCGCCGAGTGGCGCGGCATAGGCGAGATCCCGGCCAGTGGTCTGAAGTTGAACAGCGAGTTCCGTCCCTTCGACGCTCGAGAGCGCTTCCAGGTTGATCCAGGAGCGACAGAGGAACCAGCGGGGTGCCTCTGCGGGGACGTGATCAGGGGCGTGGCGATCCCGCCGGACTGCCCGCTGTACCGCGTAGTCTGCACTCCCCACCACCCTGTGGGCCCGTGTATGGTCTCCGGCGAAGGCACCTGTGCGGCCTACTATCTGTACACCGCAGGGGAATAGTAGCTACACCAGAAGAGGACTTGATTGATGGAAAGAATACTCCTGGCCCACGGCAGCGGCGGAAAACTCAGTCACGAGCTGGTCCGCGACCTCTTCCTGCCCCAGTTCCCTGCCCCCACGCTGGCCAGACTGGACGACGCGGCCGTCGTGCAAGCCACTGCCCACACCATAGGTGCAGAACTACCTGAGGGCTCCGGGCCCTGCCGGATCGCGTTTACCACCGATAGCTACGTAGTCAAGCCTCTGTTCTTCAACGGGGGGGACATCGGTCGCCTGGCCGTATGTGGAACGGTGAACGACCTGGCCATGGTGGGGGCCTCCCCTCGCTATCTATCCGCCGGGTTTGTGCTCGAGGAAGGGCTGGACCTGGACACCTTGCGCCGGGTGGTTGCCTCCATGAGAACCTCCGCCGACGAGGCAGGCGTGGAGATCGTTGCTGGGGACACCAAGGTGGTGGAGAAGGGCGGAGCCGACCAGCTATTCATCAACACGGCCGGAGTGGGCCTCGTACCCGACGGTATAGACATCTCGGCATCGAACGCTCAACCAGGCGATGTGGTCATCCTCTCCGGCGCCTTGGGCGACCATGGCATCGCGGTTCTGAGCGAGCGCGAGGGCCTTTCCTTCAGAACCCGGCTGGCGAGCGACGTGGCGCCTCTCAATCACTTAGTGGCAGCCATGCTCAGGGCGAGTTCGGACATCCACGTCTTGCGCGACCCCACCCGCGGGGGCCTTGCGACGGCACTCAACGAGATTTCTCTTCAGTCCGGCGTGGCGATAACCATGGAGGAGAGTAGGCTTCCCGTCCACGAGGCGGTACGCGCCGCCTGCGAGATGCTTGGCTATGACCCGCTCTACATCGCCAACGAGGGCAAGCTGGTGGCCATAGTCGCCAGAGATGCAGCGGAGAAGGTGCTCGAAACGATGCAGAGGGACCCCCATGGCCAGGAGGCAACCTTCATCGGAGAGGTGAAAACCCAACCGGAAGGCAAGGTCCTCCTCAGGACCCGCGTCGGAGGCACTCGAATCGTGGACATGCTTGTCGGGGAGATGCTCCCCCGAATCTGCTAGCGCCCTCCTCCTGCACAGGCACAGGCACACCCCGCGCAGGCGCAGGCGCAGGCGCAGCTACTACCCCCGCCGCCGCTGCTCCGTCCGCCACCACTGGATTTGGTCACCGGCACCGGATGGGTAGCCCTGGTGACGCGCGCCGTGAAGTCGGAAACGTTGGTCACGATCCTGTTCGAGATGCTGCCTATGCCAAGGACCACGCTGTCGGCCAGTTGAGCACCGGGGACGGTTCGAGGAGCGCCCG
>DATKVP010000213.1:0-2824 GCA_035530015.1 Anaerolineae bacterium
GTGGACACCGACCAGATCGTCGCCGGGCGGTACCTCAGTCTCACGGACCCAGAGGAGCTGGGGAGTCACTGTTTCGAGGGCGCGTACCCCGAACTGGCCGAGGGCTTCGCTGAGGGCGACATACTCTTCGCCGGTGAGAACTTCGGCTGTGGCAGTTCTCGTGAACATGCGGTGGTCGCGCTGAAGGCGTTGGGCGTGTCTTGCATCGTGGCCAGCTCTTTCGCGCGCATCTTCTTCAGGAACTGCATCAACCTGGGGCTGCTACCGGTAGAGTGTCCCGGTGCAGTGGCCAGCATCGACGAGGGTGACGAGGTCTCCCTGGACACTGAGGCGGGAAAGATCGAGGATCTGACCAAGGGCCTTCTGTTTGAGTTCGACCCCATGCAGCCCTTCCTGGATGACATACTGGCAGCTGGGGATCTCACGTCCTATGTGCAGAAGCGGTTGGCCGAAGGGCATGCTGGCTAGTGTAAGGAGACAGCGACCATGGCAGAACAGCGGAGAATACGCAGCGTCTTGATGCGCGGGGGCACCAGCAGAGGTCTCTACGTGATGAGAAACGAGCTGCCTCAGGATTCGGCTGTGCGGGACAGGGTTATACTCGCGATGTACGGGAGCCCCGACATCAGGCAGATCGACGGTATCGGTGGTGCGGACGCGCTGACCAGCAAGCTCGCCATCATCGGCCCTCCAACCCGGGAGGACGCAGACGTGGACTACACCTTTGGTCAGGTGAGTATCACGACCCCTTTCGTGGACTATGCGGGCAACTGCGGCAACATCTCTTCCGGAGTTGGGCCTTTCGCCATCGATGAAGGGCTCGTAGACGCTGTGGAACCGAAGACGACCGTAAGGATTCACCAGACCAACACCAAGAGCATCATCGTCGCAGAAGTCCCAGTGCGCGAGGGCAAAGCTGCGGTGGAAGGTGATTACCGTGTAGCTGGCGTGCCGGGTACTGGTGCCAGAATCGGGCTGGACTTCTCGGACACTTCGGGCGCCGTCACAGGCCAGATCCTGCCCACCGGCAATGTGAGAGACGTTCTCGAGGTGGATGGCGTGGGTCAGGTGGAAGTCTCCATCGTGGACGCCGGCAATCCAGTGGTCTTTCTCAGGTCATCGCGACTAGGGTTGCAGGGTACTGAGTCCCCGGCAGAGATAGACTCCGATGCCGGGCTCCTCGACTCTATCGAAAGAGTGCGCGGGCACGCCGCTCAGCTCATGGGTATGGTTGGAGAGTGGCGGGAAGCGGCTGAGAGGAGTCCCTACGTTCCTTTCATCGCTCTCGTGGAGCCTGCGCAAGGGTACGCCAGTTTCAGTACTGGAGAACCGGTGAGCTCGAGTGAGGTGGATTTCATCTCCCGGCTTCTGTTCATGCTCAGGATGCATAAGGCGTATCCCATTACGGGTACGGTGTGTACGGGAGCCGCGGCCATGATCCCAGGGACCATCGTACAGGAGGTTGCAGGGCAGTCCCCTGAGGGGCATCTTATCCGCATTGGACATCCCTCCGGTGTTATTGATGTGGAAGCAGAGGTTGACGTTGGCGGCTCCGGGCCCATCTTACGCCGTGCGTCAGTCGGCAGGACGGCACGCAGGATCATGGAAGGATATATCTTCGTTCCGGAGCATATCTACGTATAGTGACCCAGGAGGTTAGTGGATGGCCAGATTGTTGGAGTATCAGGGCAAGGCCTTGTTCCGGCGGAAGGGGATACCGGTTCCCGACGGCAGAGCGGTGCAGAGCGTGGAAGAGGCCCTGAGTGTGGTTGATGAACTGGGCTTTCCTGTTGTAGTGAAGGCCCAGGTTTATGCAGGTGGCAGGGGCAAGGCCGGCGCCATACTCTTCGCAGAGGATCGCGACTCACTGACCCAGGTGGTCCGTGAGTTGCTGGCAAAGCGGATTCACGGGGCGCCGATTCGAGAGTTGTTGATCGAGAAGAAAGCGGAGATCGAGCAGGAACTATACGTGGCAGTCACTTCCGATCCTTCGACACGACAGCCGGTGGCCATATTCTCCGCCAAGGGCGGTGTGGACGTCGAGCAGACCGCCGACGAGGAGGCCGCGGCCGTGTTCACGATGCCTATCGACATAATGAGGGGCTTCTACTACTATGACGCGCTCAATCTCTTGAGGAGAGATTGGCAGCTGGACAGCCGACGGATGTTTGCCGTGGCCAACCTGTACACGAACCTCTACCGAGTGTACAGGGAGTACGACTGCAAGCTGGCAGAGATCAACCCGCTTGCGCTGACGGCAGATGGCCCGGTGGCCGTTGATGCGAGGGTAGATGTCGACGATGACGCGCTGGCAAGACAGACTACCCTAGATCTCGAGGTGGCCGAGGAGGCCGGAGAGAGAGCAGCCACCGCTCTGGAGGTCGCGGCCGGCACGATAGACGAAAACGATCATCGTGGCTCTGTCCACTTCGTGCAGATCGATCCTGACGGTTCTTATGCCCAAGCCGAGGGCAAGGTGCCCATCGGATTTGATTGCGTGGGGGCTGGGACGAGCCTGACCACCATGGACGAACTGGTTCCCCTGGGATACTACCCCATCAACTTCTGCGACAGCTCCGGCAACCCTGTCGGATCCAAGTTGTACCGTATCACCAAGGTGATCATGGCGCAGCCGCAGATCGAGGGCTATGTGTTCGTGTCTTGTGTGTCGAGTCAGCAGCTAGACAACACGGCGAGGGGCATTATCAAGGCCTTCAAGGAGCTGTACCCCTCCACTGGAGGGCAGCCCAACATCCCCTGCGTCCTCGTGTTCCGCGGCGCGTGGGATGACGTCGCCATAGACCTTTTCAAACAGCACGGAATC
>DATKVP010000214.1:0-4078 GCA_035530015.1 Anaerolineae bacterium
GAGTGATTTGAACGCCATAGACCTGGAGGGTGCGGAGCGCATAATAGAAGGCACGGCGCGGAGCATGGGTCTGGTGGTTGAGGAGGGTTGAGTGGCAAAGCGCGGTAAGAAATACCTTGATGCAGCAAAGCAGATCTCCAGCACCGAGTCCTACTCCCCGATGGAGGCTGTGGAACTGGTGAGAAAGAGTTCTACCAGCAACTTCGACGCCACCGTGGAGACGCACATGCGCATGGGGCTGGATCCCCGTCAGGCCGATGAGCAGGTTCGCGGGGTGGTCACCTTGCCTCACGGGACGGGGAGACAGGTGCGGATCCTGGTCTTCGCTGAGGGAGAGGCGGCAAAGTGGGCTCAGGACGCCGGCGCCGACTACGTGTCGGATGATGACCTGGTCAAGAAGATCGAGGGAGGGTGGTTGGAGTTCGATGCCACCGTTGCTATTCCCCAGATGATGGGCAGGGTGAGCAAGCTGGGACGCATCTTGGGCCCGCGGGGCCTGATGCCCAGTCCCAAGGCGGGCACGGTAGTACCTCCTGAGGATCTGGGACGCGTCATTGATGAGCTTCGCCGGGGAAGAGTTGAGTTCAAGATGGACAAGACTGCCAACATCCACATCCCTATTGGGAAGGCGAGTTTCCAGGCTGAGCAACTGTTGGAGAATTTCGCTTCTCTGGTGGATGCGGTGCAGACTGCCAGGCCCCCGGGAGCCAAGGGGCAGTTCATCAAGAAGATCGTCTTGACCTCCACCATGGGACCCGGGGTGAAGGTGGACATCACTGAGGCCGTGGGGCTCAGAGCAGCGTGATTGGCGGCTATCTAGCAGCCTAGCATACAATAGTAGCGGTTCTGGTACAGCCAGAGACGGCAGGCGCGCTGAGCGCTCAATCTCCTGCCCAGGCAGTGGAAGATCGGGTGCACTCTCTTAGTGAGACGTGCGGTGACCTTCATGGGTGGGCATGAAGGTCTTTTTTGTGGGTACCGCGCGCTCGGATACAATGATCGGCTGAGGGAGAGACGTGGACATAGCGTTCGTGGAAGCCTTTGATCTGCCTGATGCATGGTTTACCCTTCTGGGCAGGGTGCTGGATGACGGGCGCGAGTATGCGGTCGATCAAGGGAGCTTCGTCGGCAAGAGGCGTAAGGAGCTGGAATTCGTTGTCCTGAAGGTAACCAAGCCAGGCCAACGACCCCTCGTGCCGCAGATGCCGCCCGGGGTGGGCGTGCCCCCGCCGACGACGATGGACTACGTCGAGGAGTACTATCATTCATACTTTGTGGGTTCTGAGAGGCAACCTAATGAGGAGTACACGTATGGAAGCTATGTGCACGCGCAACTGCTTCCACTCTTGGAGAAGTATCGAGAAGGGCCGAACACAAACCAGGGGTGTATCACCATAGGCGATACGTCCAGTATACACCTCGAGCACCCACCGTGTCTTAGACTGATTGACACTCGAGTTCAGGATGGAAGGCTCGATTTCGTGGTGTACTACCGATCGTGGGACCTCTGGGGCGGGTTTCCTGTGAACATGGCGGCGACGCAGCTCCTCAAGGAGGAGTTGGCGCTGGCTCTAGAGGTAGAGGATGGCGACATATTGGCTCTCAGCAAAGGGCTGCACCTCTGGGAACACAGCTGGGAGTGGGCCGAGTGCAGGCTATGGCGGACCACCAGTGAATCGCGGTAGCATGCGGTATGGTGGTAGGGAAACGGTCAGATGAGACCAGGCTGGGATGAGTATTTCATGGGTATTGCCGAGGTTGTGGCTTCACGATCCGTTTGCCTGAGACACAGAATAGGCGCTGTCATCGTGAACGAGGATAGGCAGATTCTGTCCACGGGATACAACGGGCCGCCGAGGGGGTTAAGACACTGCCCCGAGAGAGGCGGATGCATCAGGGCGAGGAACGGCGTTGCGTCCGGCACGCGTCAGGAATACTGTTTTGGCTTGCACGCGGAGCAGAACGCCATCGTGCAGGCTGCCCGCGAGGGGATCAAGTTGCTGGGTAGCACTCTGTACTGCACCTACAAGCCGTGCTCTCTGTGTGCGCGCATGATCGTCAATGCGGGCATCAGGGAGGTGCACTTCATGTCCGACTATCCAGATGATCTGGCGCAGACAATCTTGACGGAGGGCGGTGTGACCTGTGTGAAGTGGGATGGTCCCGCGTCCGAAACCGAGGCGATCGCTAGGGAGGTGAGAACCGATGGCCGTATCTAGGGAGAAGAAGGAGAGGATGGTTGAGGAGATAGCCGAGAGGCTGTCGCGTAGCAAGGGCCTCATCATGGCTGACTTCAGCGGTCTGAACACCGCTGAAATGATGAAGCTACGTAACAAACTGCGCGAACAGGAGACCGGCTTCCACGTGGTGAAGAACAGCTTGGTGAAGCTGGCCATGGAGCAGGCGGGGTTGCCCTGGGAGCAAGAGCTCTTCGATGGCCCCACAGCTATTGGGTTCTGCTACGAAGATGTTCCGGGACCTGCGAAGGTGCTCGTGGATTTTGGCGTTGAGAGCAAGACTTTGTCCATAAGAGGCGGCCTTCTGGGTGATGTGCCCTTGGATGCGGCTCGGATCTCGGACCTGGCTGCGTTGCCTTCTGGAGAAGTACTGATCGCAGAGGTCGTGGCCAGGATATCAGCGCCGCTGTTTGGACTGGTCAATGTTCTGAATGCACCATTGAGGGACCTGGCGAACGTATTGCAGGCCCGTGTGAGGCAGTTGGACGAAGCTGAGGCATAGATAGAGCGAATCCCATTTGTCGCTATAGGAAGGGAGTTAGTCATGGCGGAAGAGGAAAAGGCAGAGAAGAAAGCAAGCAAGAAGACCACCAAGAAGAAGGCAGCAAAGAAGACGGATCAGCTGTCCATAGAGGAGATCATCGAAGCATTGAGTTCACTGACCGTTCTGGAGCTCTCGGAACTGGTGAAGGCTCTGGAGGATAAGTTCGGAGTCAGCGCCGCGGCGCCCATGATGGCTATGGGCGCGGTTCCAGGTACGGTTGCGGCCGCGGGCGGAGCTGCCGAGGAGGAAGAGCAGACCGAGTTCGACGTCGTCCTCAAGGACTTTGGGGCTCAGAAGATACAGGTCATCAAAGCCGTGCGTGAGTTGACAGACCTTGGGCTGAGAGAGTCAAAGGAGTTGGTGGAAGGCGTGCCGAGCCCGGTTATACAGGCCGTGAACAAGGAAGAGGCGGAGCAAGCCAAGCAGAAGCTAGAAGCGGCTGGCGCCGTCGTCGAGATCCGATAAGCAGGCTCGGAGTCTCTAGGAGCTAGGGCCAACAGGCTCGGGAGCAGCGGCCCTCTTGCGTCGAGTCCACAGTACAAGGACGGCCAGGAAGGCCGCTGCGAATTCCACGGCTTCCACTATCTGGCTCCAGCGCAAAGTGCCGAAGTACAGCGTCTCGTCGGCTCGGAGGAACTCCAGGAAGAACAGGCCGGCGGAGTTGAGCGCCAGGTAGAGGGCGAACAGTGTGCCTGGCGCCAGGCGCCTGCGCATCCCGGTTCTGGCCAAGGCCAGCAGAACGATGAAGATGGCCAGGTTCAGGGCGCCTATCATTGCCTGGGTGGGATAGCGATAGGCCATGATGCCGTAGATGTCTCTGAGATCGTAGGCCAGGAGCCCTCTGGCGGCCAGGCCGTATCCGCAGCCGGTGAGCAGGCAACCTATCCACCCGATTGCTTGTCCCAGGGCCAAGCCGGGAGCCACGATGTCCGCCAGTGTCCAGAAGGACTTGCGGTTCCACAGGCTGTAGGCCAGTAGCCCCAATACCCCTGAGAGAAACGCTCCCTGAAAGGCAAGCCCACCCTGCGAGAGCGCGAGGATGTGGCTTGGATGGGATGAGAAGAAGGGCCAGTAGATGGCTACGTAGGCTATGCGTCCTCCGATGATGCTGCCGACCAGGGACCACAGGGCTGCGTCCACGGTGACGACCACATCAACCCCTCTCCACCTGCTTTCGAGGTAGGCCATCAGCAGGCCCACGAGGATCCCCAGTCCCACGAACGCCGCGTAGGAAGAGATCGTGACGCGGCCCACCTGTAGTACAATCGGCCCCATTAGCTTTCCTTTTTGTGCGTAC
>DATKVP010000215.1:0-4581 GCA_035530015.1 Anaerolineae bacterium
GCCTCATTCTTCGCCAGGCTCTGCAACAGCCCCTGCGGATCGAAGTTGTTCACGAACTTCTGGACGATGAGATCGTGTTCCAGGACCTGCTGGTAGTCGTGAAGGTGCGCCAGGTCGGAACTGGCTACCAGGAGCGCCTCCTTGCCTACCAGAACCTCTACCAGAGCTGAGCTCAACTGGTCGCAGGCGGTTGGGGACTGGTCGCCCATCATCACGGGGACCAGCGTGAACTCCCCCAGCGTGTGTTGGAGGAAGGGGAGTTGGATCTCCAGCGAATGCTCCCCATCCTGGTCCAGGAAGCTTACCCCGAGCTCACTGTCCAGCTGGCCGAGCAGGTCTGCATCTACCTCAACCAGGCCGGACGGCGTCTCGTAGTACCGCTTGCCCGTGGTGAGGTAGCGGCCGCCGTAGTGCTGGTGCACGGGGCTGACGATGACGACGGTGGGGTACGCCTTGGCCTCGAGCTGCCTGTAGGCATAGGCAGCTACACCGCCGGAGTACGAGTATCCGGCGTGCGGTGAGACCAGACCCTTCAACTCTCCGTTGACAGGAGGCACATCCACTGCGGCCATGAAGCCGTCGATAGTATCAGCCAGAGACGAGGCTGATCCAGGGTACCATGTTCCGGCGATTACCGACTTCCTGACGTCTCTCGAATCCACGTTGTTCATCAGTCCCTCCCAGCTGTTCACGCAAGGTGGTGGGGTACGCCAGTCGTACGGTGTTGTGCTGCGGTGGGCGGCTGACAAGCCCCTCAGCTGTTTCAGGGAGGTTAGAGGGAGCGCTGCCTGTGGCCGCCAAGACACCGAAGCACTGGCCCACGACTGGCAAAGGAGAGATGGTCCTCCGGTCCATCATCTCTCGTGAGCTCCGCAGGACGGGTACCTAGTCTCTTGCTGTTTGGCTGCCCCTTACAGGTTGTCCGAGCCTGCCGACGATAGTCTCTGGCTGGGTGGCTGCCGTTATGATGTGGCCTGTGTCGAGGATGATCACCGTCCTCGTCTTGCGTCCGTATGTCATGTCGATGGCCATCCCTTCTTTCTTCGCTTTGCGAACCATACGTTTGACAGGCTGCGAGTTGGGATCGAGAATGGCCAGGATACGATTAGCAGCGACGATGCCTCCGAAGCCGACGTGCACTGGATCCATGGGAGTTCCTCTCCTTCCGACTGCGCGATCAGGTGTGCTCTGAGACGGAAGTAGTTGCTCAGTCCCGCCCCTGCCCCAGGGGGCGCGAGGGTCGAGAGACGCACATTTGATATGCAGAAATGTCTAAGCTATAATGCTCCCGAAGGAGTGTACCATGCCTCTTTACGAATACCGCTGCCGCAACTGTCACCGTCGAGTGACGCTCCTGCGCAGCTTCTCCGACAGCAGCGAGCCTCGCTGCCCTGAGTGTCAGAGCGAGGATCTCATCAGGCTCATCTCCCGGATTGCAGTCTTGAGGTCTGAGGAAAGCCGACTGGAGAGCCTCGCCGATCCGAGCGGTCTGGCCGACCTGGACGAGAGTGACCCTCGTAGCGTTGCTCGCTGGATGAGGAAGATGAGCGACGAAACGGGCGAGGACATGGGTTCTGAGTTCAACGAGATGGTGGGGCGACTCGAATCTGGAGAGAGCCCCGAGGATGTCGAGCGTTCTATGGGTGAACTGGGCGGCGAGGATCTCGCGGACCAAGGCATCTAGGTCTCTCGCTTGAAATCGGGCCTGTGCGAAGGTGCAGGCCCTAGTACCTCTCGTGTCGTCCCACGTCCACGACGAAGACGGTTGCGCCCCCAACCTCCAGTTCTACCGGCTCTGGGATGTAGAACTCGGAGGGTTCGGTCACCGGGACGATGGGGCTGAGATATCGCGTCCTCTTGTGACAATTCTCCCGGACTATGTCCAGTACCTCATCTACCTTGTCATTCTCCGTCCCCACGAAGAGGGTGGCATTGCCCTCCCTTAGAAAGCCGCCCGTGGTGCTGATCAGGGTGGCCTTGTGCCCGCCATCGGTCAACGCCTTCAGGAGAGTGTCGGAATCGTCCTTGTGCACGATGCTGATGATCAGTTTCATCTCAACAGCCCTCCTCCTCCGCGTCCGCCGGCGTACTCGGCGATGCGCGGTCCTCCAATTGGTCCGTGCCTATGATCTTTGTCGTCCGTAGATAATCGATCAGTTCCTCGTCGGTCTTGAAGATCTTCGTACAGTAGAATTGCAGGAAAGGACTGATGTCGTAGGGGAAGACCATGTACACTTCCTTGTCGTGACTGAATCCATAGATCAGTTCCGACAGCACGCCAGGCGAGGGTTCCTTCACGGGATAGTAGACGATGACCATGTCGCTCTGGTCGATGAACTGGTAGTCGCGCGCTACTGTTTGATCCTCCAGCATCCTTACCAGTTCGGCGCTCATCTCCGCAGCTTCGCCTTCTTGAAGTCTCCTGGCTCGCTCGAGCTCGGTCATGGCCAGCGGGTTGAAGACTGTGAGGTGCTTGCGTAGCTCTGCCAGGAAAGCCATGATCTTGTCGATCTCTTCGGGTTGTTCTCTCTCGATGGCCGTGATGGGGTAGCTGAGGTACGCTCTCTTGCGCTGGGGTCTGAACATGAGATCGAAGAGGATCTCCGGTGGCTCCTCCCTGGCGATGAGGACATGTGGCTTTCGGAAGTTCTGCGCCAGTATCTTGGTAATCAGGGTTTCCTCGTCTCGCCAGACCAGGATCTCCCACAGTTGCAGCCTGCCTCTCCACTGTTCCGTCTCTTCCAGGCGACGTTTGATGGCGTCGTAGTCATCCGTGATGGTCACATAGAAGTCGGGATCCAGTTGCGACAGGTAGTAGGTATCGAAGGCGGGGGACAGAAACTTCTTCCAGCGGAAACAGGTGTGGGTGGCGATAATCGTGTTCTCGTGACTGGCGGCCTTGCGCACGATTTCCTCGAATACGCTGCCGCGTAGCCACTCCAGGGATGAGGAAGGGAGATCCAGTATCTTCTCCCTGCTCACAGGGCTGCCAATGTCACGGGCCTTCTGGAGCATCATCTCGCCCACATTGCAGACCTCTAGCGGTATGCCTGCCTGACGGGCTAGCTGTTCGACACCCTCGAGGTAGCCCATGCGATCAGAACCTGAAGAACCGGTACACACCACTCTCATGATCTGCCCTCCAATATAGACAGGACCTTCCGCCGGACGTCTTCCTGGACCTTATCCAGCGAGCGGTTCGCGTCCACCTTGTGCCATCTATCCGGCTCGGCCTGCATCAATTGCTCGTACCCTTGCTGTACGCGTCGATGGTACTCCAGTTCCTTCATATCCAGCCGATCCCATTTATCGAAGAGTGGCAACTGGGTTCCGCGGCCAGCCAAGTCAGTGTTGTTACCCATGCCCAATCTGCGCCTCAGACCTGTCTCGATGGGAACATCGAGGTAGAGGGTCAAGTCAGGAGTGAGCCCCCCCGTGGCGAAGGACGTGATGGCCCGCAAGGTCTCGAGATCGAGGCCGAGCCCGTGCCCCTGGTAGGCCATGGTCGAGTCGGCATAGCGATCGCAGATCACGATGTGGCCCTGCTCGAGGTGCGGACGGATCAACTCCTCGCTCAGCTGAGCTCGTGAAGCCGAGAAGAGAAGGATCTCGGTGCGCGGCAGGATGTCGGTGTTGTCCGGGTCGAGCAAGACCTGACGTACTTTGTCGCTGATGCGAGTGCCGCCTGGTTCGCGAGTCAAGACGACCGCGAGTTTCTTCTCGTTGCGGAGGTATTCGTACAGCAGCCGGGCGTGGGTAGTCTTGCCGCCGCCCTCGGGACCTTCTAAGGTGATGAACAAGCCAGTCAACTCTCCAACTACTGCTTGGGGTAGAGCCTGACCCGTCGATTGGGTTCCTTGCCTCTACTGCGGGAGTACAGGTTGGCTTGGCGCGCCATCTCATGCTGATATCGGCGGATGTACGAATTCTGTGGTGATAGCTCGGCCGAGCGCGCTCCTGATAGGATCTTCTCGATCGCCCGCTGAGTCTCCTCCGCAGCCGTCGCCAGAGGGTCCATCTGTTGGGGCACGCCGAAGATATCGGCGAGACAGCTTTCCATCTGGGTGATGGTATTGCTGCGCAGGACGTAGACGGGTATGCCTTTTCTTTCCGCTTCGTTGATGTTGTGCGGACGCTTACGATAGTAGTTCTTGAGGGTGAAGACCGCCTCTGCGTCGGCCAGGTCGTCCACGATGCGGACGGGCACCTTGATTCCCTTCGCGACTTGCTGAAGGCGGTGCTGGCCGATGCCGTAGGGGTATATGGCTAGTGGACGACGACGCATCACCTTCTCCCTGGAGGGAGCGTAGGCGGTTTCTTCCTCCTCATCAGGGACAGACATCTCCTCGATACGCGTCTCGCCTTCCTCGTCGCGGTAGCGGATCTCCGGCGGCAGGAAACGGCCCTCCAGGATGGCGTCCACGGCCTCAGCCACATCGTGACGCACTGCCACGCGCGCCCAGTCCTGGATCTGCACCACGACATCGAACGTGGGTGGCGCCTTCCTTTCCAGGATGGACTTGCGTGTCCTGCGCCTGCGGGCTTCCTCATCGCTCAGGGTGACGGACTGGATGCCACCGA
>DATKVP010000216.1:0-4180 GCA_035530015.1 Anaerolineae bacterium
AGCCATCACCACTTCCTCCAGAGAGGAGTTTCCTGCTCGCTCGCCAATGCCATTGATGGTGACTTCGACCTGCCGCGCTCCATTGACCACCCCAGCCAGCGTGTTGGCCGTCGCCATGCCCAGGTCATTGTGGCAGTGCACAGAGACTACCGCACGATCGATGTTGGCCACGTTCTCCATGATGCCACTGATCAAGGAGCCAAACTCCTCGGGGGTCGTATACCCGGTGGTATCGGGGATGTTGACCACGGTGGCTCCAGCGTTGATGACCGCCTCCAGCACCTGGTACAGGTAGGCCCTATCGGCGCGGCCTGCATCCTCGGCGTAGTACTGCACCTCCTCCACGAATCGCTTGGCGTACCTCACCGCATCCACCCCCCACTGAAGGGCCTGTTCACGGGTGGTGCGCAACTTGCTGAAGATGTGCACATCGGAGATACCCAGTCCCGTATGGATACGGGGCCTGGCCGCGTTCTCCAGCGCCTCCGCCGCTGCATCGATGTCCTCATGGTTGGCTCGCGTAAGGCCGCAGATCACACAACCCTTAACCTCCTCCGAGATGCGCTGCACGGCCCTGAAGTCTCCAGGAGAGGAGATGGGAAAACCGGCTTCTATCACATCCACGCCCATCTCCTCCAGAGCGCGGGCGACCTCCACCTTCTCATCAACACTCAAGGCAGCGCCCGGCGACTGCTCTCCGTCGCGAAGCGTAGTGTCGAAGACAACTACAGTATCCCTGGCACCAATATCACTTCCGTCCATAGCGGGTAGAGTCCTTCCCAGCAACCACACCGACCCCTCTTCAGGGCCGCAGCGCGCGCACCTCAGCGCCCGCGCTCCACATCTCCGATTCCCGCATCTCGCGCAGCTCCTCTTCCAGCTCCTCTCTGTAGGTGGGCGAGCTATTAGCCTCGAGCACGAGTCGCGTCTCTTCGCCAGAGACTACGCTGTTGTAGAGTTCCTCGAAGACCGGTGCCACAGAGTCCCTGAATCTGTGCCTCCAATCGAGGGCACCTCGCTGCGCGGTGGCGCTGGTGTTAGCGTACATCCAGTCCATGCCGTTCTCACCAACCAGCCTAATCAGGCTTTGCGTCAACTCCTCCACCGTTTCATTGAAGGCCTCGCTGGGGCTGTGCCCATGTCGGCGGAGCACGTCGTACTGCGCCTCCATCACGCCGGTGAGAGCGCCCATCAGGACACCCCTCTCCCCCGTGAGATCGCTATGTACTTCATTCTCGAACGTGGTGGGAAAGAGATAACCAGAGCCGATGGCTATCCCTATAGCGAGAGTCCGTTCCAGAGCTCGGCCGGTGTAGTCCTGGTGCACCGCGTAGCTGCTGTTAATGCCAGTGCCCGCCAGGAAGTTGGCCCTCACACTGGTGCCAGAACCCTTGGGCGCCACCATGATCGCGTCCACGAAGTCGGGCGGCACCACGCTTGTCTGATCTGCGTACACAACCGCGAAGCCGTGAGAGAAGTAGAGCGCATCTCCTTCCTTGAGATGAGCCTGGACCTTGGGCCACAGCATCACTTGGGCCGCATCGGAAACCAAGTACTGGATGATCGTACCCTTGTCCACAGCCTCCTCAAAGGAGAAGAGCGTCTTGCCAGGCACCCATCCATCTCCCAGGGCCTTCTCCCAAGAGCGCTTTCGCTCGGGTGACCCACCCACGATGACATTGATGCCGTTGTCCCTCATATCCAGGGCCTGAGCCGGTCCCTGCACTCCATAGCCAAGGACGGCCACAACTTCATCTTTGAGGACCTCGCGGGCCTTCTCCAGAGGAAACTCATCTCGAGTCACCACGTCTTCGACGATTCCGCCAAAATCGATTTTCGCCATTGATTCTTTCCTTCCTTGATTCCTACTATGGCTGACCACCGCGCACCATGGCCACTCGTCCCCCCCGCACCATCTCCACGATGCCGAAGGTCTCAAGGACCTGAACGAGGCCTTCCACCTTGTCTTCAGTGCCCGTCGCTTCGATCATCAGCGAATCCAGGCCAACATCCACCACCCTTCCCCGGAAGGTTTCAACGATCTGCATCACTTCCGCACGCGATCCACCATTGACTCTTACCTTGATCAGAGTCAGGTTCCGTGCCACGATAGGGTGATCGCTGACGTCCTCGACGCCTATCACGTTAATGAGCTTGTTCAAGTGCTGAGCGACCTTCTGCGCACTCGTCTGATCACTGTCCACCACAATGGTCATGTGCGAGATACCGGGTTCCTGAGTCCGGCCTACGGTTAGACTCTCGATGTTGAAAGCCCTCCTTCGAAGGAGACCGGCCACGCGGGCCAGCACTCCAGGCTTGTCTTCGACCAGAGCGATAAGAGTACGAGTCATCTTCACGCCTCCAGAGTTCCTGCCAGTCGGACGCGGGGCTCTGGCCGGAGTATCATCTGGTGCAGCGCCGCGCCCGGAGGTACGATAGGATACACATTGCCCTCCTCACCTTCTCGAGCAACCTCGAACTCGATGAGTGCAGGCCCTGGTTCCCTTCGGGCTGAGGCTATAGCGGCGGAGACGTCCCCCGGATCTCTCACGCGCCTTGCTGGGATACCATACGCCTCCGCCAGTCGAACGAAATCCGGGTTGACCAGATAGGTCGACTCGTACCGTCCATCGTAGAACATCTCCTGCCACTGGCGGACCATGCCGAGATAGCTGTTGTTTATGAGCGCGATCTTCACTGGCAACCCTTCTTGGATCAACGTACCCAGTTCCTGCAACGTCATCTGAAAACCGCCGTCACCCGCGATGGCCCACACCTCCTTGCCCGGCTGGGCGATCTGAGCTCCGATGGCCGCTGGCAACGCGAAGCCCATGGTCCCCAATCCCCCCGAGGTGATGAGTGCATTCGGGCAGTCCAGCTCGTAGTAGAGGGCGGTCCACATCTGATGCTGGCCGACATCCGCGACCACGATGGCGTCTCCCTGCGTCTCCTCTCGCAGCGAGTCGATCACGCGCGGCGCCAGGAGGTGTCCGTTCTGTGGTCCCGCCAGGACGTCTCTCGCCCTGCCCTGGCGGCGCCAGACGCCAACCTGCTCCAGCCACTGCCCACGGCCTGCGGGCTGAACCAGAGCGAGGAGCTCTCCGAGTACATCGCGTAGGTCTCCCAAGATCGCCACGTCGGTGGGCACGATCTTGTTCAGTTCCGCCGCATCAGCATCCACGTGGACCTTCCGGGCGTTTGGAGCGTACCGTTCCGTCGTCCCGGTGACCCGGTCATCAAACCTCATGCCCAGGGCCAGAAGGAGATCCGCCTCCTGTATCGCCTGGTTCGCACAGGCCTCTCCGTGCATTCCCATCATCCCCAGGGATAGGGGGTGCGCGTGAGGAAAGGCACCTTTCCCCAGCAAGGTCACAGAGACCACGGCCTCCATTCTTTCGGCCAGTTGCCTCACGAGATGGGCCGTCCCCGACATCAAGACGCCATGGCCTGCGAGAATCACCGGCCGCTCCGCACTGTTGACCAACTCGGCGGCCCGGCGTATCTGCTCGGCATCGAGGCGGTGGGTGGGCTGATACCCCGGCAATCGAACCTCACCCTCTGGGGGCGCGAAGTCGGTCTCAGCCTGCTGGACGTCCTTGGGGAGATCAATCAACACAGGGCCAGGTCGTCCGCTGCGGGCGATGTAGAACGCCTCATGGATGATGCCGGCCAGGTCATCCACATCGGTCACCAGGTAGTTGTGTTTGGTGATGGGCAGTGTGATGCCTGTGACATCCGCTTCCTGGAACGCGTCGCTTCCGATCAGATGGGTGGCTGTCTGGCCCGTGATGCACACAATGGGGGAAGAATCCATCATCGCGGTGGCGATGCCGGTTACCAGATTCGTGGCGCCTGGTCCGGAAGTCGCTATGGCCACTCCCACGCGTCCAGATGCCCGCGCATACCCGTCGGCGGCGTGGGCAGCGCCTTGCTCGTGGCGAACGAGCACGTGGCGGATGTTGTAGTCCTGAAGACAGTGATAGGTGTCCAGGATCGCCCCCCCAGGCATACCGAACACAACTTCCACGCCTTCCCGTGCCAGCATCTCCCAGACGATCTGTGCTCCCGTGCGTCTCATTGCCCCTCCTGCGTCCATGTCTTGCACTACTCTGTGCGTACATAAAGCAAAAGCCACCCGGCTGGGCGGCTTCAGTTTGTCTCTCCCCATGTTCGCTGTCTA
>DATKVP010000217.1:0-2809 GCA_035530015.1 Anaerolineae bacterium
GGCAGCGAGGACGCTGGGAGCGAGTCACTTTCGGATCATGTTGAGGCACGTGATACCGAACTCGATCTTTCCGACGCTGGTGGTAGCGTCGATGGACATAGGGTCGTACGTGCTGAACTTCGCGGCGTTGAGCTTTCTGGGATTGGGAGCGGAGCCCGGGTATGCGGACTGGGGGCAGTTGATCAGCTTTGCGAGGAACTGGATGCCGAGTCTATTCGACTACTGGTACATCATCGTGTATCCAGGAGTGGCGATCCTGTTGTTCGTGCTGGGCTGGAATCTGATCGGTGACGCCTTCAGGGACGTACTGGACCCCAAGCTGGCGCGACAGCGGCGGTAGGTGTGCAGAACGTGAATCGCGTCTGATCTTGCGGCACAGACCGATTTCTAGCGACAATCGAGGAGGCGGGGCGATGTACGTCCCGCCTCTTTTTCGTTGCGCAAGGCACAAGAGGATCCGCGGTGTAGCAGGCGATCTAAGAACCGCGCTCAGCTCCCTCGTGTCCTGAGCCTCGCCATCGTTCACGCAGTTGAACCTTTGTCCTGCCTTTCTGGTTATTAGTAGCGGAAGATATTAGAGAGGGTGTAGAGAAAGACATCTCAATCTCCAAAGAGACCGGACAGACCCCTTAGCAGGGTCAAAGAGTCCTAGGTGACAAACAAGTATGGATGGCGTCTCCATTGTCGGTCATCTGCGGGCGCGTGAGCGCGCGAACAGGCGAGATTGCTGGGTTTTTTTCGCACCCTCTTGGGTTGCCACAGCGCAGGTCTGTTGACCTGCGCTGTTTGCATGTTGGGAGTCCGAGACTAATGCGGCTCTCTGGACAGGCTAGTGAAAGGAGGTGAGCAAAGGCTCGAGTACTCTGGCAGAGTAACGTGTTGTAGCAAGAATCTACTTGGAGGAAAAGAACGATGTTGAACAAAGCAAGATGGGTCCTGATCGTCAATGCGCTGCTGGTGCTGGTGCTGGTGTTGGGGGCATGCGGGGCACCGGCCACCCCACCGCCTGCGGAGGAACCACCTCCTGCTGGTGAGGAGCCGGCAGCAACTGAGCCGCCTGCGGAGGAGCCAGCGCCGCCGCCACCAGCGGCAGAGATCAAGAACCCTGACACCTTCATTTCCTGCACCATCTCGGAGCCGGACTCGATGGACTACAGCTACATGTATGACAATGCAAGCTACGAGATCGTGTTCAACGTCTACGAGAGCTTGCTGTTCTACAATCGGGAAGCGGTAGACGAGTTCGTGCCTTTGCTGGCGGAGGAGATGCCCGAGGTATCTGACGACGGCACGACCTACACCTTCAAGATCCGTCAGGGCATCCAATTCCATGAGGGCGGCGACCTGACCCCGTCGGACATCGCCTACTCCTGGTGGCGGACGATGATCCAGGACCGCGCCGGTGGTCCGGCTTGGGTGGTGCTGGAGCCCTTGACTGGCCTGTACTCCATCGATGACATAGCGGACGAGATGGGTGACGAGGCCGCCTGCGAGTACATCAAGAGCACGGTGGTCCCTGACGACGAGAACTGGACGGTGACCTTCAACCTACCCAGCCCGTTCGGCGCCTTCTTGAGCATCGTGGCCGCTGGTTGGGGTGTGGCGGTGGACCAGGAGTGGGTGGCCGAGATCGGTGGCTGGGATGGTGACTGCGCCACGTGGCGGGATTACCACGATCCCGACGATGTGGAGAGCGAACTGTACAGCGCCATGAACGGCACCGGCCCCTACAAGTTCGACCACTGGACGCCGGGCGAGGAGATCGTCGTGGTGCGCAACGACAACTACTGGCGGACCGAGCCACTCTGGGAAGGCTCGCCGACGGGTCCAGCTGCCTTAGGGCGCGCTGTCTGGAGGTACATGAACGAGTGGGGTACGCGGTACGCGGCCTTCGAGGCTCAGGACTGCGACCAGATGTGGGTTCCCAGGCAGTACGTGACCCAGGCTGACGACCTGGTGAGGGAGCAGTGGGACGCCATCGACGAGTCGGATCCCAGCAAGATGACCATCCTCAATGAGAATGGCATCGGCCGTTCCTTCATCAACCTGGCGCGCGTGCAGTCGGCCGATGTCTTCTTCAACCAGAACGTCAACGTTGAAGGAGGCAACGCCTATCTGGGCAGCGGCGAGCTGGACGGCAACGGTATCCCGCCAGACTTCTTCTCGGACATCCACGTGCGGAAGGCCTTCAACTACTGCTTCGACTTCCAGACCTTTATAGATGAAGCGTGGTTGGGCGAGGCCATCCAGCGCAGAGGTCCCATCATCTCCGGGATCCTGGGCTTCAACCCGGATCAGGAGGTGCCCGCCTACGACCTGGCCAAGTGCGAGGAGGAGTTCAAGCTGGCCTGGGATGGTGCGCTGTGGGACACCGGGTTCTATCTAGTATCCACCTACAATAGTGGGAACGACCAGAGGCGTACGGCGGCTGAGATCATCGAGGCCAACGTGGAGAGCGTGAACCCGAATTTCTCCATCTCCGTGCTGGACGTTCCGTGGGCGACCTACCTGGATGAGATGGTGGCGGGCCGGTTGCCGCTGTTCATCATCGGGTGGATCGAGGACTATCATCACCCGCACAACTGGGTGATCCCGTACATGAGCTCCTCGGGGACCTGGGCCGCGTTCCAGAATCTGCCGCAGGAGCAGTACGACAGGTACGATGCCAAGATCGAGGAGTGCCTGGCGCTGCCGTTCGGTCCTGAGGCCGAGGCTTGCTACTTCGAGTTGCAGGCCATGGCCATGGATGATGTGCTTGACATCTTCATGACTCAGGCCACGGGCCGGAACTACCAGCAGCTGTGGGTGA
>DATKVP010000218.1:0-3430 GCA_035530015.1 Anaerolineae bacterium
AGCCATACCAGGTGGCAGATGTAGTAGATTGGGACAAAACGCGTCTCTCGGCGGAGGAAAGGGGGTGGACGACGGAGGCGACAGTCTGTCTCATATTGTCATGAATACGACTCAGGAGAAGAGATAACAGAGGGAGGAGAAAATGACTAGGAAAGTCTCACTCGTACTGGTGGTGCTCATGGGGATTGTCCTGGTGCTGGCAGCCTGCGGGACGCCAGCCGCACCACCAGAGCCAGAACCGGAAGAGGAAGTAATCAAGGCGGCGTTCGTCTACGTGGGTCCAGTTGGGGATCACGGATGGACATTTGCCCATGACGAGGGACGGCTGTACCTGGAGGCCAACGTCGACAACGTGGAGACCACCTACCTGGAGAGCGTCAGTGACGTTGACGCTGAGGCCAGGATCCGCGACTTGGCTGAGGAAGGGTACGACGTCATTTTTACCACCAGCGCCAGCTTCCGTGATGCTACGGCCGCTGTGGCACCTGAGTACCCCGACGTCATCTTCGAGAACTGCTCGGGCTTCCTGACCTCAGAGAACATGGGCTCCTATTTCGGCCGTATGTACCAGGGCAAGTACCTGGCTGGTATCGTCGCCGGACTGACTACGGAGAGCAACAAGATCGGGTACGTCGCGCCCATCCAGATACCTGAGATCATAAGACTGATCAATGGCGTCACCCTCGGTGCCCGGTCGGTTAACCCCGATGTGCAGATGGAAGTCGTGTGGGTCGGCAACTGGTTCGATCCACCAGCAGAGACCGCGGCAGTGGAATCCATGGTTGATGCTGGCGTCGACGTCATCTTCACGGGTACGGATACCACTGTACCTGTGGTCACCGCCGATGAGAGCGGCGTATGGTCGGTAGGATATGACAGCTGTGAGAGCTGCGACATAGCTCCCGACAAGTGCCTGACCACCCCTTGCTGGAACTGGGGTCCAATATACGTGGACATCGTGGAGGCGGTAAGGGACGGCACGTGGACGCCGGACACGATCTATCGCCCCATGTCAGAGGGCACGGTAGTGCTGACTGACCTCGGACCCGCAGCTGCTGAGGGTGCAGAGGCGGCTGTCGAGGCGGGTTGGCCAGGAGACGATGTCTTCTGCGGACCGATCTATGACAACCTTGGCCAGCTCCAGGTCGCGGAGGGAGTGTGCATGACCGACATGGAGCTGATCTGCTTCGACTGGTACGTGGAGGGTGTGAACTCCGAAGTGCCAGACGGTGTCGGCTGCGAATAGAAGCGTCCTCAATGAGGTAGCCCTGAGACGGGTTCTCAGGGCTACCTGTCTACCTGGAGGTACACTTCACCGTGGAGGATAAGAGCCCCTTCGCTATCAGCATGGAGGGAATCAGCAAGCGGTTCCCGGGGGTGGTGGCGAACAATGATATCGACTTCGGCGTGCGCAGGGGCGAGATCCACGCCTTGCTCGGTGAGAACGGGGCCGGCAAGACGACCCTGATGAAGATCCTCACCGGGTTGTATCAGCCGGATGAGGGCCAAATCCGGGTTGATGGTCGGGCGGTCACGGTGCGTTCTCCCCGCGATGCCATCGACCTGGGCATCGGCATGGTCCACCAGCATTTTATGCTCGTTCAATCCCATTCCGTGGCGGAGAACATCATCCTCGGTCTGGATGCTCCCCGTTTCGTGCTCAATCTGGGACAGGTTGAGAGACAGATCGCCAAGCTGGCGGATCAGTACCACTTGCAGGTTGATCCTGGAGCTCGAGTCTGGCAGTTGTCTGTTGGGGAGCAGCAGAGGGTCGAGATACTGAAGGCCTTGTACCGAGGGGCGCGCATCCTGGTTCTGGATGAGCCCACAGCAGTGTTGACGCCTCAAGAAGCAGAGGAACTGTTCAAGACCCTGCGCAGTATGGTGTCTGAGGGTCACACGGTTGTCTTCATCAGCCACAAGCTGAGCGAAGTGATGTCCGTAGCGGATCGGATCACCGTCCTCCGTAGAGGGGAGGTCGTCGATACGGTTGCCGCCTCCGAGACGAGCAAGGAAGAACTGGCCAGGATGATGGTGGGGCGGGAAGTTCTATTCCGCGTCGCCAAGAGGGACTCCAGCCCAGGTGAGGTTGTCTTGGAGATAGATGGCCTGAGAGCCTTGAACGACAAGGGACTTGAGGCTCTGAGGGACGTGTCTCTGACTGTGCGGCATGGAGAGATTCTCGGCGTGGCCGGAGTCGCGGGCAATGGCCAGCGGGAGCTGGCCGAGACCGTGGTGGGGATTAGAGGGGTGACCAAGGGCCGGATCCGCGTAGATGGCAGCGACGTGACGAACAAACCCGCCCGGGAGGTGATGGACAGGGGGGTTAGCTATGTCCCGGCAGACAGGATGGGTGCCGGGCTCGTCACCAATCTGAGCGTGGCAGAGAACTTGATCCTGAAGTGCTATCGAGAACCGCCCATCTGCAATGGCTTCTTCCTGGATGCAAAGGCCATCTCAGCGCACGCAGAGGAGTTGGTGCGAACCTACGATGTAATGACGCCCGGAATCCAGACCCGGGCCCGGCTGCTGTCCGGCGGGAATCTACAGAAACTCATCCTGGCCCGAGAGATATCGTCCAGACCAGCGCTGATGGTGGCGGTGTACCCCACACGAGGATTGGACGTCGGTGCGACCGAGGCGGTGAGACGGCTGCTTCTGGAACAGCGCGACGCGGGGGGAGGCATCCTCCTTATCTCTGAAGATCTGGACGAACTACTGAGCATGAGTGACCGCATCGCTGTGCTTTATGAAGGTCGAGTCATGGGTGTGAGGGACTCTGAGGAGGCTAGCGTCGAGGAGCTTGGTCTGATGATGGCCGGCACGGCACCGGAGGACGAGGGTGGATAGCAGCAGGAAGAGAACTATCCCGGCCTGGCCAGGGTTCTCTGTCAGGCTCGAGCCCAGGCTGAAGGTGCCGCGGTGGTTGCGGTACGCAGTCCCCGCCCTCAGCCTGATGATCGCGCTGATCCTGGGCATGATACCCATGCTGGTCCAGGGGATCAACCCTCTCACCGGATATCGCGACATGATCTTGTTGGCCTTCGGCAGTCCCTACGGCATCTCCGAGACTATAATGAAGGCCATACCGCTCATGCTGGCTGGCCTGGGAGTCGCGCTGGCCTTCCGCATGCTGGTCTGGAACATAGGCGCGGAAGGGCAATTGTACATGGGGGCCTTCGCATCCTGTCTGGTTGCGTATACCTGGCCGGATCTGCCCGCCTGGATACTGCTTCCAGCGATGATAGTGGGCGGCTTTGTCGGGGGAGCCCTGTGGGGGGCGATACCCGGCACACTAAAAGCCTTCCTGGGCGTCAACGAGATCATCACCAGCCTGATGCTGAACTATATCGCCATACAATGGGTCAGCTATCTGGTCATAGGCCCGTGGCAGGATCCCACGAGCCTGGGCTTTCCAAGAACCACACGG
>DATKVP010000219.1:0-6282 GCA_035530015.1 Anaerolineae bacterium
GTCTCGCAAATTACTTCTCCGGTGACGTCTTCAGGGACTTTTCGGTCGCCTCTACCCTGGACTGGTCCACCTCTTTGGTAGTCCAGGCCATGTCCCAGACTACGTGTTTGTCGCCTCTGACGTAGTAGTCGTAGCTTCCCAAGATGCGGGAGTACAGCTCAATCGCGGCCAGCGCGGAAAGGACGTACAGCAAGCGGGTGGTGTGACTGATCGCCCGCCAGATCTCGGTCAAGGCGAGACGCGCCACCCGTGTGTTGTCCAGACTGGAGACGCGGTAGCCGTACTTGCGCTTGAGGTGCAGGTGACCCGCGTAGTTCCGACGCCGCTGGCGCACGAAGTCACCAAGGGTCTCGGGACCCATGTTGTAGACCATCGCATCCGGCGCATATCGGACCTGCAGGCCCCGGTTGATCATCAAGGCCTCGACGAAGGCCTCGTCCATGGCTACGTCGGGAGGGATCTGGTCGAAGACCTTGCGGAAGGCGATCATCTCGCCCAGACGGGGGATCTCCAGACACAACGAGTGCTCCAGGGTAAGCCGCAGATGGGAGAGGTAGCCGACGACCTGGTTGGGGACGTTTACCGGGACCTTGTGTGCCCCGGTCATGCCCACCTGGGGGTCTCGGAACATCTTGACCAGGTTCTCCACCGTCTCCTCGCCGGGCAGCGTGTCGCCGCTCTCGAGGACGCAGATATCTTCTCGAGCATGTTTGAGAAACAGGTTGACAGCCGAGACCTTGCCCTCGCGCTGCTCCTGGATGATCAGCTCGATGCTGGGCTCCCTGGCCTCGAAGTCTAGCACTATGTCGCAAGTATTGTCGGTGCAGCCACTGGCCACGACGATGATCTCAGAGATCTCTACCTCTTCGAGGTGCTGGTTGAGCATCGCCTCCAGGAGGCGGCCGATGTTCGCCTCTTCGTTGTGGGCGGTGATACCCACACTGCACCTTACCTTGTCCCCGTTACTCACTGTTGCCTCTCAAGAAGTGACAGCAAACGAAGTTGCTGGCAGGTTCCGCGATTCGATTGTAAGGGTAGGCGTCGAGCTTTTCAAGGCCAGCCTTCACCCACCGGCGACGGTCCGCCAGGCCATGCGGAGGGTCCGTGGCAGTTCGAGCCAGGTCCGCTTGCGGAGCAGCGTGTGCATCACGCGGTGCGGGCGCAGGTAGAAGCGGCGGTAGGCCTCACGCCACTTGCGTTCGACGAGCTCCGCGGGCATCTCATCGGTCTCGAACTGGGCCTTGTTCTCGAAGAAGGCGAACTCATCCCAATCGTGTACCAGAAGCCTTCCGCGTTCGAGAACCTGGTCATACATGCGGGTGCCGGGGAAGGGTGTAGCCATAGAGAAGTTGGCCACGACGGGATCCAGTTCGCAGGCAAAGCGGATGGTGTCTTCCATGGTTTCTTCTGTCTCGCCGGGCAACCCGATAATGAAGAAGCCAATGGTCTCCATGCCCACCGCCTTCGCCGCTTTGAAGGCGGCGCGTACTTGATCGAGAGTGAGCTGTTTGTGGATCACCGTGTCCAGAATCTGCTGGTTTCCGCTTTCCACTCCGAAGGCGGTGCGAATGCATCCCGCCTCAAGCATCTTTCCCAGCAGTTCCTCGTCGGCCAGATTGGCGCGGATGCCGTTGATCATGATCCAGGGCACGTGGCTGAGGCCCTGGGCGATGATCAGGTCGCAGATCTCGAGCGCCCGCTGCCGGTCTATGTTAAAAGAGTCGTCCAGGACGCCTATCTCGGCCGCCCCGAGTTCCTCCACCAGCCACCGCCACTCGGAGACCACGCTCTCGGGCGAGCGAGCACGCCAGCCACGGGGGAGGATCTGGGAGCAGTAGTTGCAGCGATAGGGGCAACCTCGGGAGCTGAGGATAGGGTAGCTGGGCCCGTCGACGTCGTCGAGCGTGGGTTGCAGGTTGGAGTAGCGCTCCATATTGAACAGATGGTAGGCGGGAAAGGGGATCGAATCGACGTCCTCTATGACGGGCCGATCGGGGTTGTGGACAACCTCCCCCTGCTCCTGATAGGTGATACCTGCAAGGCCAGCCAGCGATTCTCCTCTCTCCAGACGATCGCAGAGCTCTGCCCAGGTGAGCTCTCCCTCACGCCGCACGACGAAGTCCACTTCCGGCCTCTCCACCGATTCGGCGGACAGGACGGTGGGGTGAGGGCCTCCCAGGACGATCTGGGCATCCGTCAGTCTCTTGACTTCACGCGCGACGCGCCAGGCGCTCTCGATCTGGACGGTGGTGGCGGTGATACCGACCACGTCGGGGTGAACATCTGCGACCACCTGCTGCAAGGGCACGTCTTCCATCTGCATGTCCAGAACGCGGACCTCGTCGCCCCTTTGCTCGGATGCAGCTGCAAGATAAGCCAGCCCCAGTGAGGGGCTGCTTCGTACGTCTATGGGCAGGTTGACTTTGGGGTCGACGAGCAGGATTCTCAACAGACTCTCCTCGCCCTGAGTCTCGGGCGGACGGTTTCATTATAACAAAACGATGGGCAAACTGGTACCCCTGACGGTTCGTGAGATACGGCCCGCAGCCCGCCGGGGTGCTTCCGGCGGTGGACGCTGCGTAGCATCACCCGGGGGTCGAGGCTCAGTGGAAGCTGACCCTGAGCGCTATCCAGCGGAGCGCTCGATCGAGTGGTATCGTGATCAGGGGAAGAAGTGTGGTGATGGAGGCCGCCATGCCCAGTTGAAGCAGTGCCGAGACTTGCGCGAAGGCCGCGAGGGGATGGGGCAGGTGCCAGGTGACCTCCACTCCATTGAGCACGTAGGCCACGGCGAGGGGGAGCGCGAGCAGGAACGCCAGAATCAGAGCGAAGCTGTAGTTCAGTTGGGCTATCTCTGTGGGACGCCTCCTCTTCTGATGCCAGACCAGCCAGATGAGGACGCAGGTGGCCGGCACGAGGGCCGTTGCCGTGCGGACAAGGACATCGGTGGCGAAGGTCCACCACTGTCCAATGGTGCTCAACGAGTATACGTGGCCTTCCCAGAAGAAGAGCAGGTTGTAGATGGCGACGGTGGTGGCTGCACTGATGAACAGAACCGCGGTCGTTCGGGTCCAGCGACGCCAGAGAAGATAGGCGATGGCGGCCACGGCCAGGGCGACGATGGGCAGTCTTTGCCGCTGCTCCTGGGCGACGCGCTGGCTCCGACCCTTGACCATCTCCGCTGTGGATCCGCGAACCGCGAACTCCGCCAAGGCGCGGGCGCTTTCGTAATTCCTCACCAGGAGAGAACTGTAGGCCACTTCTGCGTCGCCCCTGGCGGCCTCGCTATTGGGTTGCCGGCCGATGCTCTCCAGGTACAGGTCACTTAGCTCCACCCTCTGTTGGGACCAGGATACCCACTTCTCGGTGCTTTCTGCCTCGTCGGCGACCAAGGCCTCGAAGAGGATCTCACCCTGTGCGGCGCTGGGAATGGCAAGTCCCAGCAGCGCGGCGACCGTAGGTGCCACGTCTGACTGGCTAACTCTGTCGCGGGTCCCGGGCGAGACGCGGGCGCCGACCATCACCAGTGGTGTGGTGACCACTTCTCGGTCCGCTCCACCATAGCCACCGTGTGCCAGGTAGCCGTGGTCGGAGGTCACAACGAGCACGTTCCGCCTCAAGCTCATGGCCTGCGCTATCTCTTCCAGGTGAGAATCGGCCCTCTGCACCGCAGCGCCGTACTGGTCGCTGCCAGGGCCATAGGTGCGCGCAGCTTCGTCTACCTGGCTCAGGTGGATGAGAAGAAGATTGGGTGGCACGCTGCCCATCAGGTCCAGGGCTGACTGCACGACTCGCTGGTCGGCCTCGGCATTGGCCGACGCGACGTAGAGCTGCCGATCCACCACCTGCTCGGGGATCATTCTCTCCCACCAGTGGAAGCCAGTGATGGCGGTCGTCAGGTTGGCCCGCTTGGCCTCTGTGAAGAGATCGTCAACGGTGAGGAAGGTCAGCTTCTCATAGGGGACGTTCACTAGGCGAGCGTCGCTAATCTCCGGTCCTGCGCCGCTGATCAGAGTGGTCCAGGCGCTCTGGGAGTACGATGGATAGTAGCCCACGCAAGGGCTGTCCAGCCCTTGTTGTCGCAGCGTATTGAGGTAGGGCATCTCGAGGGACGCGTCGTGCGTCAGGCCTCCTATCAGCACCAGGACCACTTGCTGCACAAGGGGATTGGCGGGTTCTCCCAGGCTTGGCTGTCCCGAGAGAACAGAACGGTAGCTGTGGATGGAGTCCCCGATGCGCACTAACCATAGATTGGACCCCAAGACAATGGTTGTCAGAAGGGCGAGCCTGAGCAGCAGTCCGGCCCATCTTCTCAGGATGACGCGCATTGTGCTCTCTTTCTCCCCCTGTGTCGCAAATGGGGTAGCCGGTCCGCCCCTCTTCCGGTATAATACTCGCCGGGAAGGAAGACTGAGGTGAGGATCAAGTCCTTCGACGTCCTGCTGTTCTTCGCGCTGGTGCTGGCCAGGTTGCGTATAGACACCCTGGCCGATCGCCTGGTGGCACAGCGAAGGGTCGAACTCATCAAGCGCATCCCCGTGGTGGGCTCATTGCTCCCGCAGGGGACCCTTGACCTGCTCCGCCATTGGATGACCGATCCCATCAGCTTGCTCTTGATCAGTACTGCCTTCGGCTTGCTGCTTCTATACCTGTTCTTCGATCTGTGGCATGGTATCAGCGAGCAGGTACGCCACAGGGCCAAGCTGGCGCTGGTGTTCTGCATGGTCTTCACCACTGTGGTCTCCCTATCCACGTTCTCCATCCTCTTGCGTCATGTCACCGGTCCGGCAAGCTTCTCCCACGATGGTGGTGTCATTCAGACTGAGGAGGCCACCAGGTACGTCCTGGCGGGGAAGAACCCCTACGTCGAGGAGTACGTAGACACGCCGATGGCCGAATGGGGTCTGGATTACCGAACTGCTCTGTATCACTACCCCTATCTACCCTGGAACTTTCTGTCTTCTGCGCCAGTCCAGCTCTTGAGCGAAACTCTCCTGGGCTGGTACGATCAGCGGTTTGTCTATCTGACACTTTTCGTCGCCCTGCTCTTCGTCGCCGCGCGCCTGGTGCCGGAGGGGGACGAACGGCTGTGCCTGGTCATGGTGCTGGGACTCAATCCCATCATGGGTAGCGACATCATCTTCGGGCAGAATGACGTCTTCACGCTGGCCTGGATCGTCTTCTCCGTATTTCTGCTGAAGCGCGGCAAGGACGCCTGGTCGATGCTGATGCTCGGCCTGGCATGTGCGAGCAAGCCTACCGCCTGGTTCCTGGTGCCCTTCTATTTGCTCTACCTGGTGCATCGGGAAGGGTTCTCTCCTCGGAAAAAGATCAGGCCTCTTGGCGCCTACCTGCTTCGCAAGATGATCCCCCTGCTCATTGTTCTCTCCGTGCTGGTTCTTCCCTTTGCGCTCTGGGATCTGGATGCGATGCTCGATGACGTGTGGCGGTGGAGCAACGGTACCGCAGAGGTGCCGTATCAGATCACGGGTTGGGGGTTGGCGAACTTCGTGCTGGCACTGGGTCTGGTGGATTCACGCCTCGACTACTTCCCCTTCTGGATACCAGAGTTGCTGATATGCTTGCCGCTCATGCTCTATCTGCTCCGGCGACAATGGAAGCACAACTCCCTCGCTTCCATGCTCTACCACTACGCCTTCCTGGCGCTGGCTTTCTTCTACACCTCTCGATTCATGAATGAGAACTATCTGGGATACCTTCTGGCTGTGATTGCCATCGCCATTTTTGTCGATTCCTCGCAGTCTGCGGAACCGCTGCCGTCGCCAACCTAGCCCCATCACGCAGTCAGCGGTCTAGTTCGGCGACGGTCACTCCCTCTCCCCCTTCTTGAGGCAAGCCCGGTCGATAGGCCGACACCAGGGGATGCCTGTGCAGTTCCTCGCGCACTAGCTGTCGCAGGGTGCCAGTACCCTTCCCGTGGATGATTCGCACCTCGGGCAGATGAGCCAGGAAGGCTTTGTCCAGATACTTGTCCAGCTCGATAATTGCCTCCTCGGCCCGGAGACCTCGCAGGTGGAGGGCCATGGGAGGCGGTGCCAGCGGCCATGTGGCCACGTAGGTATCCTCTGGCCCGGCCTCGGGTTCCCCTTTCACCAGGTCGAGGTCGTCCAGTTTGGCCTTCACGCGAAACTTGCCGACGCCTATCTCCACCTCTTCCTCATCCAGGAAGGCGGTGATCTGCCCCCGCTGACGGAGGTCCTCCACCCACACTGACTGTCCGATTCGAACCTTCCCCTTGTCGATAGGGTAGAGTCTGAGAGG
>DATKVP010000220.1:0-14858 GCA_035530015.1 Anaerolineae bacterium
CCAGATGGTCCAGCGGCCAGGGCTGGTGTGCGGGTCGAAGACGTCATCATCGCCATCGATGGCATAGCACTGGATCCAGACCACGATCTATCGGAAGCGATTCGCGGGCACGATCCGGGAGAGAAGATCATCCTCACCCTCATTCGAAGTAGCGAGGATACACAGGTGTTCGAGCTGGAGATCACACTGGGGAGGAACACGGACGAAGAGGGCAAGGTGGTGGCCTATCTAGGTATATGGTACCAGCATATGAGCAGAGCAGTAGGTCCTCTGCCCCAAGCAGAGGGCTCTTGGGACTGACAATCCGACCATCTGTTCGTGGCCTTCAACGTCACGGACTGGAACCCTGGGCAAACGAGGTGGAACGTGAACGGAAATCATGAAAGAAGCGGCTGCAGGTCTAGTCTGAGTCTTGCAGTAGTCGTGCTCGCCCTCCTGTTCGGGACCTTCGGGGGCGCGCTCATGGGTGGAGTGGCGGGCTATACCGCGGCCGGCTTTCGAGCGCCCTCGGCAGCGACCGCCCCCCCACCAGCGGCGGCTCCCTTGAGTACCGGCATCACCTTGACCGAGGACTCGGCCATTGTCTCCGCCGTGGCGGTAGTGAAGCCAGCAGTGGTGACGGTGATCAATACCCTGCCCCCGCAGCGTGGATTCTTCGGGCAGATCCTCGAACCACAGGCCTCTGGGTCCGGGGTCATCATCAGCGAGGAGGGATACCTCGTCACCAATAACCACGTGGTGGAGAACAGTCAGAGCCTGGAGGTCATATTCGCCGACGACACCAAGGTACCCGCCTCACTCGTGGGCGCCGATGTCTTCTCAGACCTGGCCGTCCTCAAAGTGGAAGGACAAGTACCGGCGACAGCTGAACTCGGTGATTCGGGGGCTCTTCAACCGGGAGAGGCGGTGATCGCCATCGGCAGCCCGCTGGGGGACTTCAAGGGCACCGTCACCGTCGGCGTAGTCAGCGCCCTGGACCGCCGACTGGAAGTCGGAGGAGGACTGGCCATGGAGGGTCTCGTCCAGACAGACGCGGCCATCAACCAGGGCAATAGCGGCGGCCCTCTGGTCAACGCGCTGGGTCAAGTGATCGGCATCAACACAGCCATTGTCAGAGGTTCCGGCGCCGGCGGTCCAGTGGCCGAAGGTCTGGGCTTTGCCATCCCCAGCAACGTGGTCAAAGAAGTGACGGCCCAGCTGGTGGAGCACGGACACGTGCGAAGGCCGTATCTGGGCGTGGACTGGGTATCAATCACCCCTCGTGTCGCCGCGGCATATAACCTCCCGGTGGAGTTCGGGGCCTACATACAGGCGGTCCAGCAAGGTAGCCCGGCCGACAAGGGCGGCCTGCAACAGGATGATATCATCACCGCCATCGATGACCAAGCCATAGATGAACAGAACAACCTGGTGACAATCCTGATGCGCTTCGATCCCGGCCAAAGCGTGCAGATGACCGCCGTCAGGGAAGGAACAGAGATCACTCTGGAGGTCACCTTGGGATCGAGTTAGTCCTGCGGCACCGCTCTCACATCAAAGTGAGGACCAGGGACACGAGGGGGTACTTGGTCTGGGATCTGGATGGCCGAGGTAACCTAGGGCCACGGCATGCCGTGCCCCACTCGTCTTTTGCCTCTCAAGAGTGACACCACATCAGGACCGCGATCCTCGTGCCGCCAGGAGCATGGTGAGTGCCGCACCAAGAAAGCCCGGCAGTGACAGTTGCGTCCTCGGTGTGTACACTAACTACCGCCAGGATCGTGATCACTGGCGGGGGTCCACGCGCCCTCGGATCACAGGATCGCCAAGAGGTGGCATGTCAGGCGGAGGGGTGGAGACGACCAGGGAACTCGCCGCCTAGAAACCGGGGCCATTCGTCGGGAGGAAGAAGAAGGCCATCGCCACAATGGCGTAGACCGCCAGCAACTGGGCACCCTCCAACCAGGTGGATTCCCCGTCGAGGGCGATGATGGCGGCGATCCCCGCCGCTGCGCCCAGGGCGAGCAACTCGAACTGGTTGAAGATCAGAGTCAGCGGGTGCCCCATGGCCAGACTGATGAAAACCAGAAGTGGCGCCACGAAGAGAGCGATTTGCATGCTCGAGCCGAAGGAGACAGCCAGGCTCAGATCCATGTTGTTCTTCCACGCCGCTTTCACCGCGACCAGATGCTCTGCCACGTTGCCTACCAGAGGGATGAGAATCACGCCCAGGAAGAACTCTGTGACGCCCAGGGATTCGACCACCGGTTCTACCGTGGACACCAGAACCTCGCTCAGCCAGCCGATGAAAATGGCAGCGACCACCAGAATCACGACTGCCTTTCGAAGGGACCAAGCAGCCTCAGCGTGACCCTGGCTGAGGGCTACGCCTCCAGAGGAAACGAAGGAATAGATCAGGCTGAGCACGTAGATGACCATCATCACCACGGCCACCCCCATGCTCAGCCACTCCACCCCTGCGTGATCCTCTATCTCGATAGCGTGGCCGAAGATGGAGGGGATGATCAAGGCGATAATGGCCAGTACCATCATCGTGGCATGGACCCCGGCCTCCGAGCGATTAAAGCACTGAGTCCCGTTGCGCAATCCGCCCAGGAGGACGCTGAGGCCCAACACCAACAGGATGTTCCCCAGAATCGATCCCGTGATGGAGGCCTTGACCAACTCCAAGAGCCCCTCACGGATGGCGAAGATGGTGATGATCAGTTCCGCGGCGTTGCCCAACGTGGCATTGAGCAACCCTCCCACTCGCGGCCCCGTGTGAGCAGCCAACTCCTCAGTGGCCTTGCCCAGGATCCAGGCCAGTGGCACGATGCCCAAGGCCGAGGCGAAGAACACCCACCGATCATCCACGTGCAGCAGAGAGCCAACGATGCTGAGGGGGACAAAGACGAGCAGTACGGTCACGTACTTCATAGTTTGACGCTAGGACCTCATCAACCGCAATAGCCTGGTGACAGCCGCGTGCAGGTCCTGGCTGGTATCCACGGTGACGTAGCTGCGGCCTATGGGATCCGCCTGGCGAGACATGCGACGATAGACCTGCCAGTCGGCATCAGAGGACACTCCGTCCTCGTCGGGGCTGTCGTGCCTGAGCTGAAGCCTATCAGACGCGATCTTTTCTGGGGCCACCACTTTGACGATGATCAACTTGACCTCGTTCCGGTCGGCCAACCGATACACCAGTTCTCTGTGTCGCTCATGGAGATTGGTGGCGTCATAAATGACGCGCACCCCCTTCCTCAACAGCTTCTCCATCAAGGCGTGGCAAGTCCGGTGAACCCATCGACTCTCCTCGGCTGTGTATGCACACTGAGGGAACAGTATCTTTCGCACCTGATCGCTTTCGATGATCGCGAAAGGCAACACCTCAGCCAGGAGCCGTGCGACGTGGGACTTGCCGGTACCGGGTAGTCCAGTGAGCATGACGAGGACCGGGTCGGCGGTGGTCTCTTCAGTATTCGCCAGATGCCCTTCCACTCTGGCGACGAAGGAATCCAAGCGGTGAGAAATCGACGCAGACATCGCTCTGCATTATACCACCTCCCCCAGAATTGACAAGACCGAACGTCCAAGAATCCGGAGTTCCACGCCGTGCCCCCGCTGAGAGCGCCCCAGAGTCCGCCAACGGTTGACACCCAGGTATGGCCGAGATAAAATGAGTCTTGGGATGACCAAACAGGATACCTGACCGAAAGTTGACATGACAGAGACTCTGCTCAAGGGACGCTATCGTCATCTTGCCGAGATCGGGCGCGGCGAGCGCACCGTGGCCTATAAGGCGCTGGATACCTCGCTGGAGCGCACAGTGCTGGTGAAGGTGCTGCGCGAACACTACTCCGCCGACCAGGGTCTCGCCGAGCGCTTCCTCAGTTCTGCCCGCGCCATGGCAGCGTTATCTCACCCCAACATCGTCACCATCCACGATGTCGGGACCGACCGGGATCTATTCTACGTGGTCACGGAGTACGTCGAGGGAGAGAGCCTGGAGTCCTTCCTCGCCTCCCACGCAGTGGTCGGCCCGGAAACGGCCTTGGACATCATTCTTCCCGTTTGCGATGCCCTGGGCGCTGCTCATCAAGCAGGCTATGTCCACGGGCGCCTGACACCGCGCAACATCCTGCTCGCACCCGACGGCGCGGTGAAGGTATCAGACTTCCGCGTTGCAGATCATCCCTCTGCTGCACCTTCTGGCGGCGCTGCCCAATCACCGTACGCCGCTCTGTTTCTCTCCCCCGAACAGGCCATGGGACGCAGAGCGACATCGACTTCAGATGTCTACAGTACCGGAATAATCCTCTACGAGATGCTCACCGGACAGCCGCCTTTCCACGGTGAGAGCCTCACAGAGATAGCTGACCAGCACATCCGACGAGAGCCCGAACCAGTCGACATCGCCAATCCGCAGATCTGCGCATCCTTGAGCGACATCGTTCGTTCCGCTCTCGCCAAGACCTCGCCAGATCGCTATCGGGCGGCCAGCGATCTGGCAGCAGCCCTGCGTGACTATCGAAGTGAGAGCGCCACGAAGGAATTCCTGGAAGGAACCGTGGTGGAGGGACCTGCCGAGATCGGGATACCTCACGACCGATGGCGGGAGGAGACGTCCTATCAGTGGGTTGCAGACGCGGAACCAGCGCACGCCGGGCAAAATGCCCATCTGGGAATCGACTGGGTGGGCTGTGTCGTGGGCATGGCCGCCCTCGTAGCCGTGCTGGGACTGATACCGCTCTGGCTCGCTGTCTATCTACGATACCTGGGATGACTTCTGGAGTCTCCTGCCAGGGCGGGATGAGCGGCCCGGGCGAGCTTGAACCACTCCCCGCGCGTCTGCGGAGGCGGAACTGCTTGCCCTGGCATCCCGCAAAGTTGAACTGTGGGCATCGTCGCACAGGAAACGGCCCAAGACAGTAGCATTCTGACCCGTTTTATGGTATACTACGAGTGCAGTATTGTGTACGGTGAGGCCCCGCGGGGTCCTTCTTGTTGACATCGCGCTGGAGCCTTTTTCTGCGGAGGAGTAATGTTGACTTCACGATGGGTGAGAAATGGGCTGATCTACCTGATCATCACAGTGATCGTGGCAGCCCTCTTTTACAATATCTATAGCGCCTCGACCAGCCTGGCCCCGGTGCCCATCAGCACCGTAGCTCAGGACGTCAAAGATGGTAGGGTGAGCAAGATCCTGGTTTCGGGCGACGAACTGAGGATCACCCGCACCAGCGGGGCGGAGGTGATCTCGCGCAAGGAACCCGGGGCAGACCTCACAGATGTCCTGACCAATCTGGGCGTTACGCAAGAAATGCTGAACTCCGTAACCATCGAAATACAGAGTCCCAGCGAGTGGGGTACCTGGCTGGCGATATTCTCATCCTTCTTACCCCTGCTCCTGATCGGTGGGCTGCTGCTATTCATGATGCGCCAGGCCCAGTCGGGGAATAGCCAGGCGATGGCCTTTGGGAAGAGCCGCGCCCGCGTGCTCTCCGGCGATCAGCCGACTGTAACCTTCGAAGATGTTGCTGGGGTAGAGGAGGCCAAACAGGAGTTGCAGGAGGTCGTGGAGTTCCTGCAGGAACCAGACAAGTTCAGCGCCCTGGGAGCACGCATCCCGAAGGGTGTGCTCATGGTGGGACCACCCGGGTGCGGCAAAACCCTGATGGCCCGTGCGGTGGCCGGTGAGGCAGAGGTACCTTTCTTCAGCATCAGCGGCTCCGAGTTTGTCGAGATGTTCGTTGGTGTGGGTGCCTCGCGGGTGAGAGACCTCTTCGAGCAAGCCAAGCGAAACTCCCCCTGCATTGTATTCGTAGATGAGATAGATGCAGTGGGACGCCATCGCGGAGCCGGGCTCGGAGGCAGTCACGACGAGCGAGAGCAAACACTTAATCAGATCCTGGTGGAAATGGACGGCTTTGACACCGATACGAACGTCATCGTCATGGCCGCCACCAACCGCCCAGACATCCTGGACCCCGCGTTGCTGCGCCCTGGGCGCTTTGACCGCCGTGTGGTCCTAGATCTCCCTGATATGATCGGCCGCAAGGCCATTCTGGAGATCCACGCCAAGGGGAAGCCACTTGCTGATGCGGTGGACCTGGCCATCATAGCCAAGCAGACCCCGGGATTCTCGGGAGCCGACATCGAGAGTCTGCTCAATGAGGCTGCCATTCTGGCGGCACGCCAGGACAAGAAGGCCGTCGAGATGCTGGACCTAGAGGAAGCGGTGGAGAGAGTCATTGCCGGTCCTGAGCGGAAGAGTCGGCTCATCAGCGACGAAGAGAAGGAAATCATCGCTCATCATGAGGCCGGCCACGCGTTGGTGATGAGCAGCTTGCCAGGCTGCGACCCTGTGCACAAGGTCTCCATCGTAGCCAGAGGGATGGCCCTGGGCTATACCATGCCCTTGCCCGAGGACGACAGGTACCTCATGCAGCGCTCGAGATTCACGGATAAGCTGGCCGGTTTGCTGGCCGGGCGGGCCGCTGAGGAACTCGTCTTTGAGGACGTGACCACCGGCGCCAGCAACGACCTCGAACGTGCCACGCGGCTGGCCCGGAAGATGGTCACCGAATACGGAATGAGCGACAAGCTCGGGCCGTTGACCTTCGGCCACAAGCAAGAACTGGTCTTCCTGGGCAAGGAGATTGGCGAACAGCGGAACTACAGCGAGGAAGTCGCCCGAGTCATAGACGAGGAAGTGCGCCGCCTGATCACCGACGCCCACGACACGGCGCTGCGCATACTCCGGGAAAAAATGGACAAGCTCGTCGGCCTGGCCCGGAAGCTCATCGAGGTAGAGACCCTCGAAGGATCAGAACTCGAGGCCATGTTCGCATAGGACACTTCCCCCAACCGGCAGCCAGCTGATCTATCACAGCTCTGCCGGCTGGTCGTCCTAACCCACAACCTTCTTGAGGAACTCAGCCAGCTTCTCAGGTATCATCACCGGCTCTCCTCCAAGAAGGCGGCACAAGACCACAGTCCGCGCAGCGAACTCCAGTATCTGAGCCCTGCTCGTTGCCTCTCGCAGGTCCTTGCCCACAGTCATCAAGCCATGGTTTTGAAGTAGCACCGCGGCGCCATCCGCCAGGCCATCCACTATGGCTTGAGACTGCTCCCTGGTCCCCGAGAGTAGAAAGGGCACGACGGGCGCCTGGCCCAAGGCGATGGCCTCGATGGTGATAGGTGGTATGGGTTCATCGAACAGGCCCAGTACCGTGGCCATGGGTGCATGGGCATGGATCACGGCGCCCACGTCCTCCCTGGTCTTGTAGATCAGGAGGTGCATGGGCAGTTCCACTGAGGGCCTGTCACGTCCCTCCAGCTTCCGGCCCTTCAGATTGACCCTGATCAGCGTCTCCTCGCTCAAGCCTCCCTTGTAGAGCTGCGTTGGCGTGATCCACAGCTCTTCCGCGTCGGGAACGCGGGCGCTGACGTTGCCACCCTTGGGGGTAATCAGCCCCGTGTCATACAGTTCATCAACGATAGAAATGATCTCATGCCTGATGTCCTTTGTCATGGATAACCTCTCGTTCTGTGGAGACCGGGATCTCCACTCCATTCTCCAGGGAACACTGTTGATCTGGAACTAACGTCCGAGGAGGCTGCGGTACGTCTTCAGCCACCTCCTGTATGCGGTGCGATACCGGCCTCGCATATCGGGATCTGGCTGTACGACCTCCGCCCACTCCGACATCTGCCTCGCAGCTTCAACAAGACTCTCATACTTGCCGGCCCCTGCTGCTGCACACATGGCCGCGCCCAAACTGGAAGCCTCCCGGATGGCGGGTACTCTCACCGGAATCTGGCAGACATCGGCCACCATCTGATTGAAGAATCCGGACCTGCTGAGCCCTCCGCACACTGAGAGCTCTTCCACCTTTCTCCCCGAGATCTCCTCGAGCTGAGCGAGGTTGCCCCGTAGAGCAAAGGCGATGTTCTCCAGGATCGCGCGAGCCATCTTCGGTCTCGTCAGCGGTGGATCCAGCGCCATGGGGAAAGGAGCAAGGAACCCTACGCGCGACGGGAGCTGAAGGCGGCCGTGATCTGCTATCCACGGACCCATGCAAGCCGTGACCGACCCGGGTGATTCACCCTCCGCCTCCGCACTCATCTTCACGTAGCCTTCCTCCACGGGCTCGTCACCCCCGAACGCCTGCCACAGCCACTGATAGCTGATGCCAGCCAGCCCTGCGCTACATTCAAGGCTCCACAATCCGGGGAGAGCATGTGCTCCCGTCCAGGTACGATGGTCCTGATCCAGCAGAGGCTCCTCCAGGGTCATCTGTAGGGGCATCGTGGTACCGGCGACGGCCACGGTGTCCCCGTCACTTACAGCACCACACGCCAGACACGCTGCCTGGGAGTCGGCGGGCCCTACGACAACTGGCGTGCCCTCACGCAAGCCCAGGACATCAGCAGTTTCGTGGTTGAGCCGTCCTGCGACCTCGCCGGGTGAGAACAGGGGAGGAAAGATCCCCGGGGGCAAATCCAACAACTCGGCGATCTTGGTAGACCACCTCTTCTGCCACACGTCGAAGAGCAGCGACGACGAAGCGTTGCTGGGCTCCGAGCTGTAGGCTCCACAAAGCCGGTAGGCGAGCCAGTCGCTCACCATGAGCACCTGGTGGATGCGCTGGTACGCCTGTGGCCTGAACTTCCTCATCCACAGCAGGTGAGCGGCGCCGTCAGTCCCCAGCGGCCATCGACCAGTGCGAGCATAGATAGCGTCGCCGTGGGCCTGGGCCATTTCGAAGCCCTGGGCCGCTGCGCGAGCGTCGCGGTTGGTGCCGGCGTACACAACCTCGCCCTCACCGTCGAGGAACACCATACCGTCGCGGAAGCTGGTCGCGCTAAGAGCCTCGATCTCCCCCTCTGGCAGCGATCCGAGAGCCTCTCGCGTCAGCCCTACGAAGGCCTCCCACATCCGCTGGGGATCAAACTCCTGGCTACCCGGCACGTCCCCGTCGCGAACCAAGGGGACATCCCCACGAGCGAGGGCCAACTGGCGGCCCTCCCCGTCCACGACCAGGCAGCGACAGCTACCGCTTCCCGCATCCCAGCTAAGCAGCAAACCGTCGGACGACACGTACTAGGATCCCCCACGCGCTGCCAGATACAGTCGATTCAAGTCGTCCTGGAGGCTCTGCAAGCCCATAGCCGCCGAGACATCCCCGGCGAAGGCCAGGTCCCCCGACATCGCCGCCGTCGTCGCATCAAGCTCCCCGCTGAACATGCCATCGAAGACCTCGCTGGACAAACAGAGTTCAACCACCGCCTCGCCGGGACACTTGCCCATGCCCCCGCTGAAGCTGCTATCCTGAAAGTGCATGTAGAAGAAGGAGTCCAGATCTTCTATCTCAAATTCCACAGAGACATCATACCCCACGCAGCCCTCGCTGATGATTTCGTCCCTGGGAATCAAGCCCAGCCAGCGGGCGATGACTTCTCCCATCTCAGCAGCAGATGAGTAGCCTGCCATCGAAAAACCTCCTTGGACAGTTCATCGTCTCACACAGGTCATCGCGCGACGCGCTCAGGTCGCCCGCTAAGAACATTGCGCCAGCCAAAGCCACACAGCGTCTCCGGATTGACGACGTGCAAGAGTCGCTCTCCGCGGAATAGACGCTGCAGGTCGGAGACGTCGATCCGCGATTGGTCAGCTGGAAACTCGTGCGTATTGCCGCCGATGTGGGGAGTGGCAATCACGTTGGGCAGCTGGAGCAGTGGGTGGTCCACCGGCGGTGGCTCCTAGTCGAAGACGTCGAACCCCTCCAGGGCACGGACTGGCTTCCTGCCGGCGAGCAACCTCATCTTGGCGCTGAAGCCCTCGTAGGACACCTCACCAATGTGACTCAGTGCATCCACTCCCCACTCATCGAGGGTGGCCGTCACCAGGATCCTCATCTGCTAACCCTTGCAGATCTCCTCATGTGCCCTCCGCCAAGGAGGCCCCAGCAGCATCATGTGACACTTCCACAACCTCCTTGATGCGAGCCAGCTCCCTAGCCAGCGTGCTAGTGACCTGCTGTTCATACCCTCGCTGCCCGCAGCACGATCACGGTGTTTACCACCAGGCCAACCCACGGCAACAACCGCCCTGCCCCGCCGGTAACATAGGCACTGGACGGGAGTTCGGTCAGGACCCGGCGTACTGTGTTGCGGAGCAACCCGCACAGGCAAAGGGATGAGCGGGCTGTATGGTCATTAAGTATGGGCATTCCGTAGCAACAGTGCGAAAACCTTCTGTGGGGTAGACTTGCGTAAATTTTCGCTCAGTTACTGTTGAACATGAACCAAGATGTTCTTAGCGTGCGTATTCGGCGAGGTCACGCCAAAAGCGCAGGTTATTCTCCGCATCGTAAAGAATGCCCACATCGCCCAAAACCAACACCTGCCCACCGGCGTCTCCATAATCGATCAACGCAATAACCGGCCCGCCTCTGGTCTCGGCCAGTATCTGCCCGCTTTCCAGGGAGAACGCTACCCGGTTACCCAGGATTGATGAGACCGTCGGCTGGTTCATCAAAGGATGTTGTTGGCCCCGAACGGTGGAACCCGCCAACTCCTCTGCTTCAAACACAACCCCGAAATGACGGGCCAGATCGTTCATGTCCAGGGTATCCTCGTTTGGGTCGAGTTTCTGGCTATACCGGATATTCGAGGCGCTGTTGGTCAGCACCAGCATTCCACCTGCGTCCACGTAGCGTACCAACGCCTCGATCTCATCCTCCCTCCAGGCCTCATCATATGAAGGATTGGTTTCTGCGATGGGATAGTCGTATACCGGCGGCACAATCACCAGATCGGTGTTTTCCAGATCGGCGGCGGTCACCGGTTGACCGTAAGGCACCATATCCACATCAAAGCCTTCCCAAGCCAGAGTCATGCCAAACTCAATCATCAAGGTCGGAGTCAGGAGTGGGGATTCGGTGTGGCTGGCGACAACCAGGGCACGACGATCCGCTTCAGGGGTAACGTGCAAGTCCTGGGCATATTGTTCTACGTCTAAGACAAAGGACAGCGCTACAATCGCCATCTGCTCGAAGCCATCACCAACCTGTCGGGCGATTTCTATCGTGTCATAAGGGGTGTGTATGCGACTTTGGGCCGTTGCCCCCGCGCCCACGTGGTACAGTAACCGAGCTTGAGGCACATCAAAACCGCTGAAGACGCAGTCATCAGTGGACGGCCAGGCCGAACCTACAGTAAGAGCCGGTACACCATAGGCGTCAACGATTTGTGCCAGTCGGTCAGGCAAGATGAGTTCATTGTTGCCAAATCGCTCATAAGGCCAGGTGGCCAATATGACAGAATGGGTATGTTCAGGTCCAAAGTTGTACAGGCAATCTACGCCCAGAAACGCCAGTGCTTGATCCAACAACTCCTGATGGGTACTGACGAAGTATTGCGCGCCAGCCAGCCCGATTTCTTCGCTGCCGAACCAAGCCAAATAGACGTCCACCGCCGGTTGAATCTGCGCTTCGTTGAGTACCCTGGCTACTTCCAACAGCACCGCTGCGCCGCTTCCATTATCCAGCGCGCCAGGGGAGTTGGCGCTATCGATATGTGCCCCCACAATGAGCGCCTGGGAGGAATCAACACCGGGAATACGGGCGATCAGGTTGCCGGATGCACCGGGTGAAAACACATCGGTATCCCAGACGAGATGCGCGATCTCAATCTGTGCCGTCTCTTCCCAGCTGTGGATACCGGCGGGTTCCAAGTCTTCCAGACGAGCGTAAAGCATTGGAACAATGGCATCCGATGTCACCCCACCGAACACCTGCTGGTCTCCAAGCAAATAGCCGTCGGCCTTTTCCCATGATTCGGAAAATTCGGTCATCAACAGGATTCCAGCAGGGTCCTTGTCTATCAAATCGTTCATGGTCTGCTGGGCCATCGATAGTTCATGCACTGCGGGATTGATGATTTCATAATCGAACAACACGATCTTACCTTGAACAGCATCCGCATCCAAGGATCGTGCCTCACGGATTGAGCGGATCAGGATGACTTCTCCCTGTACTTCTACAGGGTTGCTCTCGGAATCATTGAGGACACCGTCTGAGTCGAAACGAAGTGCCTGAACAGCATTGGACCGGTGGGGACCACGTATGGCGCTGGCCGGAACTTCGATTTCTTCCCCACCTACGGTCAGAATTAGCCGGTTCTCCCACATTTCCGTCGTTAAGAGCACATTGAAATGTTGGCGCTCCAATTCCAAACCCAGGTTTCGTAGATGAGTAAAATCATCCAATGTGCCGGCGACGTAATCCAATGCTTCTGCCTCGCCTTCGGTGGCCGAACTGCGCCAACCGGAATAAGGCTGGATGGTGGTCAAGTCCTCTACATAGGCAAAAAGCCTTTCTTGGGAAACCAAGTCAAAGGGGGCTGGAACACCTCCCTGCGATGCAATCGACAATCGCCATACGATTATGCCGATCAAACCGAATAGAAGAATCGTCACAACATAACGACGGTATTCAGATTTCATCGTTTTTCTCCTGTGGTTTCCAAGATCAGACTGTAGCGTGTCAGAGCCCTCCGGGCAGATGAGTAGAATAGAATAGGGGAACAAATAGGGGCAAGAGAGAATCTGCAGAAGATGCCGTCAGAACCATTCGCCGCAGGACGCGACGTCAGTATGGCGCTGAGGAGAAGATCCGCATCGTGCTGGACGGCGTACGTCTTCAGCCTCAACTTATACCCTCAATGTGTTCGATCCCATACCATACACCGTATGACCTCCGCACAAGTTCATCAATGATGATGCGGTAATCTTCCAGCCACCAACTGAGATTCTACAGTTCTTGGGAGGAAGGAACTTGACAGGCAAATCCAGCAGCCGAGCAAGCTCCATAGACCACCTGCTCTCCCGTACATCCAAGAGGAGACATGACGAAGCATTACTCGGCTCGGAGCTGTGGGCGCCGCAGAGTCGAAAGACCAACCAGTCGCTGACCATCAGCATGCGGTCGATGCGCTGGTACTCCTGTGGTCTGGACTTCCGCATCCACAGCAGGTGGGCTGCCCCGTCGGTCCCCAGCGGCCATCGACCAGTGCGATCGTAGATGGCGTCGCCGTAGGCCTGGGCCATGTCGAACCCCTGGGCCGCTGAGCGGGCGTCGCGGTTGGTGCCAGCGTACACAGCCTCGCCCTCACAATCGAGGAACACCACGCCGTCCCGGAAACTGGTCGTGCTGAGAGCCGCGATCTCCCGCGCTGGCAGCGATGCAAGAGCCTCTCGCGTCAGCCGTACGAAGACGTCCCACATCTGCTGGGGATCGAACGCCAGGCTCCCAGGCACATCCTCGGCGCGAACCAGAGGGACATCATCACGCGTGAGGGCCATTTGACGGCCCTCCCCGTCCACGACTAGACAGCGGCAGCTGCCGCTCCCCGCGTCCCAGCTGATCAGATGCGCGTCGCAGTCCACCTACGCAGAGCCTCCCCTGGCCGCCAGATACAGCCGGTTCAAATCATCCTGGAGGCTCTGCAAGCCCATGGCCGCCGAGACATCCCCGGCGAAGGCCAGGTCCCCCGACATCGCCGCCGTCGTCGCATCGAGCTCTCCGCTGAACATGCCGTCGAATACCTCGCTGGACAGACAGAGTTCCACCATGGCTTCGCCTGGAAACTCTGCTATCCCGCCGCTGAAATCTCCGTCTTCGAAATGTATGTAGAAGAAGAAATCCAGATCCTCTATCTCGAACTCCACGGAGACGTCGTACCCCTTGCTCCCCTCGCTGATCTCGTTATCCCCTGGTATCAATTCCAGCCACCGGGCAATGACGTTCTCCATCTCTTCAGCGGATTCATAGCCTGCCATGCCAGAACCTCCTTGTGCTGCTGCTTGTCTTTGGGGATCTGCGGACGCCGCCGAAGGGCGCTCTAGCGCCAGCTGAAGCCTTCCAAGAGCTCGGGGTTGGCGGCGTGAAGAGGTTGCTCGCCTCTGAACAGGCGCTCCAGATCAGAAACCACGATTCGCGACTGATGCGCTGGGATCTCCAGTGTATTGCCCCCGATGTGGGGAGTGGCGATGACGTTGGGCAATTGGAGCAAAGGATGGTCAACGGGCGGCGGTTCCTGGGCAAAGACATCCAGTGCGGCGCCGCTGATCCTGCCCTCCTTCAAAGCCTCGTAGAGAGCTTCCTCATCCGCCAGTTCGGCTCGGGCGGTGTTGATGAGCCGGGCGGTCGGCTTCATCAGGCTGAACTCCTTGCGCCCGAGCATGCCTTTCGTCTCCTCCGTGAGAGGGGCGTGAAGTGTCACCACGTCCGCCTCGGCCACCAGAGTGGCCAGATCCGCGCGCTTCGCTCCAAGGCGTGCCACCACCTCATCTGCCACGTATGGGTCATACACCAGCAACTCAGCCTCGAAGCCGCGCAGCCTCTTGGCGACTTCGCCACCCACAGCGCCAAGGCCGATGATGCCCACCGTCTTGCCCCACAACTCGCTGCCCTTCAGATCGAAGAAGGCCACTGCCATCTTGACCATGCCCTGCGGGCCGTCCTCCTGTCGAAGGATATCCATGGCCTGTGGGATGTTGCGCAGGCTCATCAGCATCAGGGCCAGAGTGAGGTCGGCGACCGCCTGAGCGTTCCGCCCCGGCGCCCGGAGGACCAGTATGCCCCGCCCGGTGGCAGCAGCTACGTCCACGTTGACCGGATCCGCACGACAACAGGAGATCACCTGAAGCTGTTCCACTTGCTCTATCACCCGGGCCCGCACTTGATCCACTTCGGTGACGAAAACGTCGAACCCGCCTAGAGCGCGGATCAGCTTTCTGCCCGCCAGCAACCTCTTCTTGTCACTGAACCCCTCGTAGGCCACATCGCCGTACTGAGACAGTCTGTCCA
>DATKVP010000221.1:0-5921 GCA_035530015.1 Anaerolineae bacterium
GCCATGTCTGGAGCGGCAGTAGATGAGCAGGGTCTCGCTATCCATGTGCTGCTGCCCTGCTGGTATGTGGATGCTGATCTCCCCACCACGGTCGTCGGGGTACTTGTTGTCCCATATCTCCTTGTCGACGTAGATGTCTACCCCGCCAAGCAGATCAATCGTCTCTCTGAAGCCCTCAAAGTTGATCATGACGTATCCGTGCAGAGGTATGCCGAAGTTCTGCTGTATGGTGTCCATCAGCAAGGCAGGGCCACCACCTGGGTAGTCTCTAGTTTCGCCGAGGACGTGCGCGACGTTGATTCGCTGCTTTCCATGGCCTGGTACCTCCACGTAGAGGTCCCGTGGAATGGAGAGCAACAGCGCTTCGTTCGTGTCGGCATGTAGCGAGGCGACCATCATGGTATCTGTGCGAAAGGCCCTGTGTTGCACCTGCCAGCGCTGATCCAGACCCACGAGTAGGACGTTGACTCGAGGGTTGCCCTGAGTTCCGAACTCGGCCGATTGCTCTTCGGGCACGTTCTCGAACCGCGGACCTACAGCGGGCAGCAAACCGCTAGCCTCCAAGGGATGGACTAGGCTGCGATAGAGATCGTAGAAATAAGGGATTTCGATCAGTTCGTAGAATAGGTATCCTGAAGCGACGCCCGAGACCGTGCAAAGGGTCATGGCGAGCGACGCGACCAGAGCGATGCTGAGGCTACGATATCCACGCTTCCTGGGAGCTTGCGGTTCTTTGTTCATCCTGTTCGATTTAGCTATCATATCTCAATTATATCAGTTCCACACACTATGTCAAAACATCGACGGGCAGGAAGATCGTCTGGCGGCCGGCCCGCCACTCGTTCGCTGCAATCGGGGCGAGGGCCCCAGGAGCACGTGGACGCGTCTGGTGTCTACCTGCGGAGTGGTTGGATTCTCCTTCTCACTCCTCGACTGCGCTTGCGGCAAGCCCGCCGACTGACCCGGACGGGAAGCAGAGACAGCCCCGCACCAGCTAACCATGGCTGACGCGGGGCCGTCTTGGACGCCGCTTGGAGAGGGTTGTACCGCATACTGCAGTCAACCTCCGACCAGCATACACGAACACTCTGCTAGTGTGCCCCAGAGCATCACCAGCGTTCGCGGGGCCGGTTCGTCAAGAGCTATGCTGCCTCCTCTGCCTGTGTGGCAACCTCCTTCTTGCTCTGCCAGATGCCCCAGACGAGCAGAAGCACTAGGGGGACCAGAGCTACCCATGCGGCTGGGCTGCCCGTCGCTTGGACGATGAGAGGTGCGGCCAACAAGCTCACCAGGTTCACTACTTTGATCATCGGATTGAGAGCAGGGCCGGCCGTATCTTTGAGCGGGTCGCCGACCGTATCACCCTCGATTCCAGCCTTGTGGGCTGGTGATCCCTTACCTCCGTAATGACCGTCTTCGATGTACTTCTTGGCGTTGTCAAGGGCGCCACCCGAAATGGCCATGAACACCGCCAAGAGCTGCCCCACGAGGATCACGCCGGCGAGGAAGGTGCCCAGCGCCATCACACCGAGGAGCAGACCCACGACGAGCGGCAGCGCTACGGAGATGACCACCAGACTGACCAGTTCCTTCTGGGCAGCGGCAGTGGTGATCTCCACCACCTTGCCGTAGTCCGGCGTGGTTGTGCCCTCCATCACCCCAGGCACCTTGAACTGACGACGCACTTCGTTGACCACCAGATTGGCTCCACGCGCCACCGCCCGTAGCGAGAAGGCAGAGAAGAGGAAGGGCAGCGCACCGCCCAACAGGAAGCCGATGGTGCCGTCCAGCGTTGACACCGGAATGCCACGGTTCAGCAGCTCAAGCAGAGGTACGTCGGGATTGGCGAGCGTCAGCGCGTCGGCAACGAAGGAGAAGAACAAGGCCGTGGCCGCTACCACTGCCGAGGCGATCGCTATCTGCTTGGTGATGGCCTTGGTGGTGTTGCCCACCGCATCCAGCTCGGCCAGCAGTGCCTGAGCCTTCTTGTCCGCGCCCGCCATCTCACCGATACCGCTCGCGTTGTCAGCTATAGGGCCGAAGGAGTCCATGGCCACGTTGTTACCAGTGTGAGACAGCATCCCGATACCGACCATCGCCACGCCGTAGAGGACGTAAATGAGAGATTCGTTGCGGAACACTACGAGACTGATGCTGAGGGCCACGACGACGGCGAGCAGGCTCCAGACACTGCTTTCCATGCCCAGCGCCAGTCCCGATAGGACGGTCGTGGCCGTTCCGGTTTGAGCAGATTCTGCGATCTCCTGCACCGGCCTCCGTTTGGCGGAGGTGAACATTGAAGTCAGGGGGTTGAACAGCACGGCCAGTCCGACTCCTACGGCATTCAAAGTCGCCAACTGCCACTCGTGAGCGTAGAGGAGCGAGAAGATGAAGGCGAAGACGACAGTGTTGAGGGAGGACACCTCGTAGGAGCGGAACATGGCTTCCTCGGCATCCTTGGCCCGGAGGAACTTGATGGGGAAGTTCTCCCAGATAGGCACCGCCAGGGTCCCCAGGATGGAGGAGACGACTCCAATAGCTCTCACAATCAGCGGATACACGATCCAGAAGGTGTCGCCCGTCTGGTGGAACAGGAATAAACCCAGGATCAGCGCAGAAACGATGGTCACCTCGTAGCTCTCGAAGATGTCGGCGGCCATCCCAGCGCAGTCACCGACATTGTCGCCCACCAGGTCTGCTACCACGGCTGCGTTGCGCGGGTCGTCCTCCGGTAGGCCTTGCTCCAGCTTGCCTACCAGATCAGCGCCGACGTCGGCGGCCTTGGTGTAGATGCCCCCGCCAATGCGCATGAAGAGGGCCACCAGCGTACCGCCGAAGCCGAATCCCAGCAGGGCATCTGGGGCCGCCTTGCCGAAGATCATGAAGATCATGGTGCCACCCAGCAAACCCAGCCCGTCCGTCAGCATTCCGGTGAAGGTGCCTGCGCGGTACGCTACCGTCAAGGCACCGTTGTAGTTGTACCGGGCCGCTTCGCCAGCCACGCGGATGTTGCCCTCGATGGCTACTCTCATGCCCAGTTGGCCCACCAGGAGTGAGAACGTAGCCCCCGCGACGAAGGCTAGACTTCGCCCGATGCCCATCCACAAACGGGCGGCGGAGATGTCATAGTTGAACAGGGCCAGGGCCTCTTCGCTTGGTTTGACGACGTAGACGCTGAAGAACAGCAGCACCGCCAACGCCACCAGGATGGGCACGATGGTCCTCAATTGCCTGCGCAGGTAGGCATTGGCGCCGGCCTTGATGGCCAGCCAGACCCTCTGCATGTCCTCGCCGGCCTTCTCTCGTCGGATCGTGTCGCGATACAGCCAGTACGCATACACCAGGCTGACGAGGGCCACCCCGATGACCGCGTAGAGCATCGCTGCTTCAAAACTGCTCAACTCTCCCATGAATACTTACCTCCTATTCGTGCTTTGTTGCCGGTGCGTCGCCGAATGAACACGGTCTCTGCAACCTCCTCGTCGACGAGAACCGCCACCATCAACAGCAGCCTCTCAACTCGGCTAGAGTCACGCACATTCGTTCATTCTACCAGTGCGCTGTCTCCAAGTCAAATCGGCCCAATGCTGGCGGCCAGTGCAGGCTCATCCGATCACCATGCGGCATTGCGCATCCCTATCCTTGTATGGCCGTAGAGTCAAAATCAGGTCTTATGCTGGGCGTAATTGGGTCTGAACTCGCGCGTGTGAGCCTTCTCGGGTATCACTACTCAGTAGGGCGGGTTGCCCCTAGCCGGCCTGAGGCGTCTGAGCCTCGGCCAGCATCCTGTGGGCGTCGCTTGTGCAGCGGGGTGTATTGACGAACTGGCGGGACCGCGATACCTCGAGCCGGGCTCTGGGTGGGGGAATAGTCGTTGCTAGGGTATGCGTCTTGATGCTATAATTGCATGGATACAGGCTACGAAAGGGGGCCACCGTTGTGACTCGGGAGACCTTCGACGAACAACTGAAAGCACTTGAGCAAGATATCCTGGGCATGGGCGCGCTGGTTGACAAAGCAATCGACCTGAGTGTCGAAGCCCTGGCAAAGCGGGACATCGAGCTATCTCGACGCGTCATCAGGGAAGATGAAGCCATCAACCAGGCCCAACATGACATCGAAGAGCGCTGTCTGGTGCTGATCGCCACGCAGCAGCCCCTGGCCAGTGACCTGAGGGTGATCTTCGCCATCGCCAACATCGCCACAGAGCTGGAGCGGATGGCAGACCACGCTAAGGGTATCGGGCAGATTGGCGTGATGATGGGCCCTCGCGAACCCCTCAAGCCCCTGGTGGACATCCCCCGCATGGCCAGGAAGGCGCGCTGGCTGCTGGAACGCGAACTGGAGGCGTTCGTGAATCGGGACGTCGAGCTTGCCAGAAGCCTCGGCGGCGAAGACGACGAGGTTGACCGGCTCTACGATCAGGTCTTCCGGGAGTTGCTGATCTTCATGATGGACGACCCCAGGACGATCACCAGGGCCACCTACCTCCTTTGGGTCGCTCATAATCTGGAGCGAACTGCAGATCGGGCGATCAACATTGGAGAGCGTGTCGTGTTCCTGGTCGAGGGGCGGGTCGAGGAGCACAATGCCTAGAGATAGAAGAGAGACTGGCATGGACCCGAGCGAGGGCGCCCAGAGATTGGAGTGGCTGGAGGAGGAGCGACGCCGGGACAAAGCTATCCTGAACGAGCTCCGGAAGAATCAGGAACAGTACGACAGCCAGCTTGCCCATGCTCAGGAGGTGACGGAAAGACTGGAAGAGCGCCTGGCTCAGACCCCTGCCGAATTGGGGAGCGCAGCTCGCTTCGACAAGGCGTTGCAGCAGTTCAAAGACGAGATCCTGCTGGAATTGCGGAGATCAGAAGAACGTCTCGGCAAGGAAAATGAGGAAAGGGACAGGCAACAGAGGGAAGAGAGGCAGCAACGGGCATCGGCCGTCGCAAAGCTGGAGCAACGGATCACGGAGACCTTGAAGTTCGAGGAAGCCCTTCAGACTCAACGGGTCGATATCCAGCGCCTTACGAAGACCGACTCTGCTTTTCAGTTGCAGATCGATGAGGCAATCAAGCAGCTCAAGAGTCAGCAGGAGAGGCTGCTGGCGCTTGGGCAGAGGGTCGACAAGAGCGAAGCGACGATATCTGAGATCTTCCGGGCTCAAGATGAGGAGGCATCACGCTCCGAGGGCGTCAGTGAGAGCCTAAGGCTTCTTCAGGCTCAGATGGAGCGAGCTGATCGCGAGAGATCCGACCTGGAGTCCATCGCTGAGCAGCTCAGGCAGGAGCAGTCTCAGATCGGGGACGAACTGCGGAGAGTGGACGACAGGGGCAAGAAGCAGATCTCTGGCTGGACAAAGGAGATGTCCAACTGGAGAAAGGATGCGGAAGCCCTGAGGGAACAGATGGCCCTCGCGGGCAAGCAATCCAGGGAGGGGGACAGGATGCTCAGCGCCCTGGACGCGTTGAGGATCCAGCTGGAGAAGGATCGTGACTCGCTCCAACACATGGAGCGGACTGCAGAGGAACGGCAGAGACAGCAACTCGAAGACTGGCGAAAGGAGAACGAGCTTCTCTGGCTGAGGAACGACCAACGGTGGGACCAGCAAGCTGATGAGAACGCCAAGCGCGACGACCACATAGCGCGGCTCTGGGAAACACAGCTGGCCTATCTGCGTCGGGACGTGGCCGAGCTGGAGAAGTTGATAAAGGGTCTCGAAAAGCGCCTCATGCGGCCCAACAGGTAGTACAATGGAGCAGCGAATTCGGACCATCGGAACGGCGGGGCACGTTGACCATGGCAAGTCCGCTCTCGTCAAGGCTCTCACAGGCATAGATCCCGATCGGCTCAAGGAGGAGAAGGAGCGGGAGATGACCATCGATCTGGGCTTTGCCTGGTTGACTCTCCCCAGCGGGGCCGTGGTG
>DATKVP010000222.1:0-2772 GCA_035530015.1 Anaerolineae bacterium
GATCACTCCGATGAGCGAGGCCGCGAAGCCGGCCAGGATGAGGACCACCAGAATCTGCCGCAGCTGCCGGTACTCCCGCACCGAATTGGTCACCACGAAGAAGAGGGCCAGAGCGATGATGATCTCCAGGAAGTGACGCAGAGTGTCCTTGGTGATCCCCGCGTGCGCCGTACCTGCGATGAAGGCCGCGAAGGCCAGCAGGATGAAGATCAATATGGGCAAATCCAGGGGCGAGGACACCACGCCCCCTTGAGCACGCGTGAAGACGCGAGCCAGCCACACTCCGAACACCGCCAGCAGCACCGCGTCCAGAAACGTCGGATAGAAGCCAATGCTGAACGGAATGGCTGCGAAGGGAAGCAAACAGATCACCGCGACGAGGGCGAAGAGCCCCAACTGGGTACTCCTCAGCATGGCCAGGCCGGCAGCCACTCCCGCCAGAAGCGCCAGCACGATCAGAGGGTGTGCCAGCACCAATACCAGCCCGGCGGTCGCCCCCAGGACCAGGCACGCTGCTATCAGCGATAGGCGCAAGGGCCAGCCGCCTCGCAGGACTAGAGTGCGGATGCTGCCCACCAGACTGTCAAGCCGGTGACCGTTGGTCATTTCCCTGCCCCACAGATGACTGACGGTCCCGAGGTAAGGTTTGCCCTCTGGGGCGGCTTCCATCCCACCAACAGCGCCCGCGATTCCCTAGGCTTCATCTGCCTGGGGCCTTCGTGGACTGGAACTCCAGGATGAGATCACAAACCTGGCCTATCTGACCCTCGGTCACTTCGGGGGCCACGGGGAGAGTCAGCACCTCTGCCGCCACCTGTTCGGTCAGGGGCAGCGCACCTTCCCCCAAGCCGAGATCGCGGTATGCGTCCTGTAGATGCACCGGCACCGGATAGTGAACGAGAACGCCCACACCCCTCTCGCGCAAGAACTCCCTCAACTCGTCCCGGTACTCAGACCTGATGGCGTAGATGTGATAGCAGTGCTTCCCGTAGCCCATGTGCACAGGGGTCGTCACCGCCGTTTCCTGGAGCAGCGCGTCGTATTGCGCAGCGTGCTTCCTCCTGGCATCGTTCCACTCATCGAGCAAACCGAGCTTCACCCGCAGGATGGCGGCCTGCAATTCGTCGAGCCGGCTGTTGAGCCCTTTGGTGGAGCTGACGTACCTGTCTTTCCACCCATACTGGCGCAGCAGTCTCAATCGCTCGGCCGTGCTATGATCGCTCGTGACCACGAGTCCGCCATCGCCGAAGGCGCCGAGGTTCTTGGTCGGATAGAAGCTGAAACAACCCGCATGCCCTATCGACCCGGCCTTTCGCCCTCTGTACTCTGCACCGTGCGCCTGGGCCGCGTCTTCGACTACCTTGACTCCACGTTGCCTGGCAATGGCGAGGATGGGGTCCATATCCGCTGTCTGCCCATACAGATGGACCGGGAGGATCACCCTGGTGGCGGGACCGATCTTCCCCTCCACCTGAGACGCGTCCATCGTGTAGCTGCGTGGGTCTATGTCCACGAAGACCGGCCGGGCCCCCGTCAATTCGATGGCCGCGACGGTGGCCACCGCCGTGTGTGAGACGGTGATCACCTCGTCCCCGGGTCCAGCGCCGCAAGCCAGAAGCGCTAGATGCAGCGCCTCCGTGCCCGAGCCCACACCCACGGCGTACGAGGCACCCACGTACGAGGCGAATTCCTCCTCGAAGGCCTGCACCTCCTGCCCCAGGATGAACCACCCGCTGGTCAGGACCCGCTGGATGCTCGCGTCGATCTCGTCCTTGATGGAGAGGTACTGCAGCTTCAAGTCGCTGAAGGGGATCACGCCGCTATTCCCAATAGTGCTCTTTGTACTGGCGATAGTACTCGATGGTCTTGGACAACCCCTCGCGGAGAGAGACCTGAGGTTGCCAGCCCAGAGCAGTCCGGATCCTGCTGTAGTCACCGTAGTAGTCGCCGATGTCAATGCGCTTCTTCTCAGGGGGGAAAGGCACCAGCTTGTATGAGGCCTGAGGGTTTAGCTCCATCAGCGTCTCCACGATCTGCAACAGGCTGACGGGCTCCGTGCCGCCCAGATTGTACACCTGACCGTTGACCATATCAGTGGCCCCAGCGAGGAGAAAGGCGTCTACCACATCATCCACGTAATTGAGGTCCCGCAGCTGCTTGCCGTCTCCGAACACGGATATCTCGTCACCGTCTGTGGCCAGGCGAATAAACCAACCGATGAACCCCTGACGGTTGTGCTTCATCAACTGGCGAGGCCCATAGGTGTTGGTCAGCCGCAGCGAGGTCGCTCGGATGCCGTACACGTTGCTGTACAGAATGTGATACCACTCGCCCGCCATCTTATTGATGCCGTTGACGTCCGTGGGGTGTAGCAGATGCTTCTCATCCACCGGCAGGTAGTCTGGAGCACCGTAGATCTGCCGGGTGCTGGCATAGACCACCTTCACCGAGGGGTTGTGGCGACGGCATGCCTCGAGAATAGAGATCTGGCTCCGGCAGTTGATCTCCAGATCGGTGTACGGATCGCGCATGCTGTCAATGTGGCTCACCTGGCCGGCCAGGTTGAAGATGTAGTCCTGCTCTCGGACCAGGTAATTCATGCCGCTGGCATCCCGTACGTCGGCGATGTTGATACGCACGCGATCCTTGATGCCCTCTACGTTGAAGAGATTGCCACCGTAGTCGGGGATCAGCGAGTCCACGATGAGCACGTCAGCCCCGAAGTCCACCAGCCGGTGCGCCAGGTTGCTGCCTATAAACCCCAGGCCACCG
>DATKVP010000223.1:0-32379 GCA_035530015.1 Anaerolineae bacterium
TTGGCACCTTCGCTTCTGCAAGGGCTGCAAGGTACTGGAAACCCGTTGTCGGGACGTATGGTGGCCCTAGATGGAGACGTGGTTCGCCTTATTGCTTATGGCGCTGACTGGCGCGATAGCCTTCGGTTTAGGGCTGCTGGCGGGATTCTACCTGGGAATCAGGCTGCTGCTCTTGCCAGAGGATCAGAGGTGGTTCTGGGAGGTGTTTCGGGTGTCCTTCCGTCGGGAATTCCAGAGGAAGTCCTAGATGCCAACCCCTACCTTGAACCAGCCACCTGGCTCATCACCATCTACTGCTGCGAGGGTGATCCAGGTGGAGCGTACTGTGGTGCCACAGCTTCGGGTGTTCAGGTTGCCGAAGGGATGGCGGCTTGTTCTACGCACTGGCCCTTTGGAACACGGTTCCAGATATGTGGTGGCTCTATACAGGACTGGCGGGTCGTCACTTGTCAGGATCGCGGTTCAGCGGTGGTTTCGAGAAAACACCTTGACGTTCACTTTGCAGACTGCGGCGACCAACAAGACCCCGCGCCAGGGACGGGCTGGGCCTGGCTCGCGGAAGTCGGGACGCAGGCTGTAGTGGAGGTAGTGAGATGCCAGGACTGACACATGTCGTAACCCACAAGCGAAGCGGAATCATCCATCGCTGCGTTGATGCCTACTGCTGGCATCCTAGGTGCAGACCAGTGGGCTTCTACTTAACAGACGTGGCCCACTGGAAGACAGATTATGTGGAGAGCTTAGAGGGGCTGCGGCTATGCAAGGTGTGCTGGCCGAGAGGAGGAACGCCATGAGAGAGCCGATGACACGCGAGAGAATGATTGAAATTTTGCAGGTCACAGCGGAAGACCTTGGGCATAGAGGCAGAAATACTCTTCTTGAATGGTCTATCCGTAATATCGAGGCCGTTCGCGCTGCCCTCGAAGCCGAGTCCCCCTGTGCCTATGCAGAACCAATACGCATTGTGAGGCTGGACTTTGATAGGCACATCGAGGGCCACTTCTTCTTCAACGACTACATTTGCTTGCCCAAGGACGCTGCCCCTGACGGAGTGAATAGCCTTACTACCCTAGCCTACATCGTAGAGGAGGGACCCCATGAGCCTACAAATCTGTCCTAAGTGTGACCACCTGACCATCGAGTTCGACATCCACCAGCGCGTTCATCGTTGCCTCAGAATGAGATGTGGCTGGGTGAATCGCACTGGGCGCCCCTTCGTAGAGGGAGAACCAAAGAGGACGTTTGCCTTCAGTCGTGTCATGGAGGCACGAGTCCGAGAGGAGGGACGCCATGAGTCTGACTAGGGCGAAGGCGCTAGAGGTTCTTGAGGCGGTGAAGGGATGGGTGCCGGCAGGAGTTCTCTCTTTAGAGTTCGACGCGGCTGTCAGCGTTCTCTCTTCCTGTGCCTGTGGGAAGCCGCTATACCAAGCTATTTGCCCCCTTGCGATCTCCTATGCTAACGGAACATTTAACGGGCTACTCCGTATAGAACTCTCAGGGGAGATATTGCAAGGGCGGAAGCAGGTTCGCGTCTTCGTCCTGCCCGCAGGGGAGCCGGCATAGCCGTGGCCTGGATCCCGGTTGACCAGTCCCTGGGGAATCACCGCAAGACCCGCCAACTTGCGAGGGAATTAGGGGTTGATATCCCAACCGCCATCGGGTATCTCATTCTATTCTGGACGTGGGCTCTGGACAATGCCCCAAGTGGGATTTTGACCGGCATTGCAGTCGAAGACCTGTGTCCCACCTTTGCCCCCAACCTTGATCCACAAACCAAAGAATGGATTCCCACTTTCGGCCCGCACCCCGACCCACAAACCTTCTTAAAAAGCCTCATTGCTGCCCGCTTTGTAGATAAAAAGGAGCGTGGCAGGGGCAGACAGGCAACGCTCCGTATCCATGATTGGGAACAATATGGGGGGAGATTGTGCGATGCACGTGCGGCGCACAGAGACCGCATGAGACAGTCACGTGCGCTAATAAGAGTAGAGGAGAGTAGATCAGATCAGAGTAGAGGAGAGAAGAGTAGAAGTACCCCCCTTAAGCCCCCCCAGGGGGGGGCAGGGAGAAGAAGACGAAACCAAGATGATGGCAGCCCTCTATCGGGGAAGCACAGGGCTAAGGTGACGCACTGATGATAGCCAGCGTCGATGGCCGAGCCGGAGGAGATGACGATCACCCGGCGGCGAGACTGACGAAGGAGGAAGGGGAATGAAGATAAAGAGTAAAAGCTATCATGTCAACCTGGAGGGATGCCTTGACCACCCTGAAGGCTGCTACCTGCGCGTTTCGGAGAAAGGCTCCCTGATCGTAGCCGATTTCAATAGTGAGGGAACGCTGGTGGGGTTCGAAGTTGTGGGAGGGCTCAAATCGCTCATTGCCTCACGGGTTGTTTGTGATAAGGGGGAAGGGTGAAGTTCCGTGACGGCCAGGCCGAGCTGGAGGCGGTGTGACCTACTACGAGGACTCGGACGTGGTGCTGCATCTTGGCGACTGCGTTGACGTGATGAAGACGCTCGAGCCGGTGGACGCCATCGTGACCGACCCGCCCTACGGCCTTGAATTTATGGGCAAGGAGTGGGATCGGTTGTGGGATGCTCGTGCCAATACTGAATATCGCCGTAAGGGATTTGGGCCTGGGGTTCTAGCGGCACCTGTCTACAAGGCTGGCCTAGCAGCCCAAGAATGGCACTACACTTGGGCCGTCGAAGCCCTGCGCGTACTGAAGCCTGGGGGTCACATGGTCGTATTCGGCGGCACAAGGACGTTCCATCGGCTCTGGTGCGCGGTGGAGGATGCGGGGTTTGAGATACGGGACAGCGTGGGCTTCCTGGGAATGCTAGGCTGGATTTACGGCCAGGGCTTTCCGAAATCGCTGGATGTGTCTAAGGCCATAGATATGGATGCTTGCCGAAAGGACTTGACAGAACGATTAGGCAGAGCGCCAACAAAGGCAGAGTTTAAGGCGGCATGGAAGGGATGGAGGGAAGTGGTGGGACAGGCATGTGATTTTGCCCATGATGGATGTGATAGGAGCGGAGAGCACGCATCACGGCCAACCCAGCAAGTGCCAAGCGGAGATCGTTGGCATCTGTCTATCACCGCCCCCGCGACCGACGCTGCCCGCCAGTGGCAGGGATTCGGGACAGCTCTCAAACCATCCTGGGAGCCAATCCTGCTCTGTAGGAAGCCCATCGAGGGCACAGTGGCCCACAACGTCCTCAAGCACGGCACGGGGGCGCTGAATGTGGATGCAACACGAATCCAGACGGATGACAACCTAGATGGCGGCGCATATTCAGCAGAAGGCAACCGCAATCCATCATCCTACTTGCTGGGCGGCGATGCTGGCGAATACAAGCATCCCTCTGGCCGCTGGCCGGCGAATTTGTGCTTGGACGAAGAAAGCGCCAAGATGCTGGACGCGCAGAGCGGGGAGAGCCGGAGCAGCGACAATCCACGACACAACGCTGACTTTAAGAGCGTTGCCAAAGGATACGAATATGCCCACGTCACGCATGGGCACAATGATACCGGCGGCGCATCCCGCTTCTTCTACACCTCGAAGGCTGGCCCATCCGAACGCGGCGGCTCCAAGCACCCGACGGTCAAACCCCGCGACTTGATGCTTTGGCTGTGCAAGCTCATAACCCCACCAGGCGGACTTATCCTTGATCCATTTATAGGAAGCGGCACGACGGCCGTAGCAGCCAGGATGGGCGGGTTTCGGTGCATTGGGATAGACAACAACGAAGAGTACCTGTCACACGCCGCTGAGCGGCTGAGGCTGGGAGACGAGGGGCTGTGCCAGGTCAACGAGGCCCGCAAGCATGGGGCCGAGCAGAGAAGGTTATGGTAGGGCAAGGTTCAGGAAAGGAGATAGGAAGAAATGGTAATCGAACTAGCAATTGACCTAAAGGATGACATATTGAAAAGGCTAGAAGGCAGACTAGCCGCCGGCGAATCCCTTGATGAAGCTGTCCTCGTCGTGCATGGGGCGATCACCAGCGAGGGGCTAAGTGAGCGCTTTGTTAAGGAGTTCGGTGCCCAGGCAATCCGCGATCTCTGGCGGTACAGCAACCGTCAGGCCCGCTCACAGGCATTCTCCATTGGTGACCGCCGTCACGATCCGGCCATTATGGCTGAGGGGGAATCGCTATTCGACGCCATCTACAAGATCGGCGATGACTGGATTCGGCTTGGGGAATGCACCAAGGGCATGTGCAAGGAAGCGGCGAGCTTCTTCAGGGGCCAAGCCTACGGCAACATGAGGGAGGCTTACATGATGACGCAACTGGCGGCCAAACTCAGGGGAGAGCAGACCGTGCGTTCTCATTTCACTGAGGATGATGTGAGGACAATTCTGGAAGGGTTCAAGCTGGAATAGCGGCCAATCCCACGTTGAGACCCATTTCAGGGATGCTGCTATTCCAAGTAGAGGACGCGGCCACATCTCGCATGAAACCCATCTGGCCCTTGCTGCGTCCTAAGAGAGCCGGGTGCGGCCAGCCGTGGTATGAAGCCCAAGGGCGGCCTGCTGCACCCGGCGAAAGGAAAGGACAATGAGAGAGACCATCGACCAAGCCCGATCTGAAGCCCAATGCACCATTGTCGATGGTGAGCCCATCGGCCAAACCAGAGGTGAAGCCCAGACCGCTTCTGTCGATGGTGAGCCAATAGGGAGTGGAGGCGGAAACGGCCATTGGGCGTCTGAAATCCAGAAGCTATGTGCTGATCCTCTCCACTCCCTACTCGGCCACTATGCCCGTTTGTTGTGGGACATCCAGAAGCTCCGCATCCAGGTTGGCAACCGTATCAGCGCAATGGAGCGCGACGGCCTGCTGCCTGAATGGATGGTGCCCCATAATGAGACTTTAAAAGGGCTGGAATCGCAAGAACGCGCTGTCGACCGTCAACTCGTGCGTCTGGCAAAGAAGCACATCATGGCGGATTGGATCGCCGAGTGCCCGGGCATGGCCTATGGCGGCTTCGCCCGTATCGTGGGCGTGACCGGTTCCTTTGAACGCTTCCCTACGGTGTCTAAGGTCTGGCGTTACATGGGGTTGGACGTTATCAACGGTCACAGCCGCAAGCGTGAGAGGGGCGTGAAGCTGGGATATGCTCCACAAGGGCGCGTTGTTGCTCACCAGATCGGCGACTCGATAGTGAAACTGGGGCATGGCCGCTACAGGGAGATGTATGACAGAAAGAGGGCGGAATACCTTGCCCGTCCACGCATGGGGGACTCCAACTGTCCAATGGGGCAGGTTCATAAGGACAAGAATGGCAAGGTGCTTGCATGTGTGAAAGAGGACGGTGAAGGGGAAACGTCGGGCCACCTTCATAATGCGGCGATGCGCTATGCCGTGAAGATGCTGATCAAGGATATGTGGGTTGAATGGCAAAAACGAGCAAAGCAATGAGCGTGGCGAGTTCGGAGACTCAGCCTGGCGGTATAACTGCGGCAACTGCAAGGAGTCGAGGAACCGATTAGGTGGCCGAGGCTGTGAGATGCTGCGCTGCTCGGTGTTCGCCCTCGATGTGCTGAGCTACGACAAGGCATGTCCATCTTGGGAGCCGAGGAAGATGGCCGAGGCCCGACGTGCGGGGGCCGAGCAGGGGACGCTACTGTGAAGCCCCAGCCGACGATGACGCCCAAAGAGGAGGCCGAGTGGCTCAAGTGCATGAGCCGCGGTGAGCTCCCGCCGGGGCCGTTCTGGCCTCCATACCGGACAGCGAAGAAGCGGCTCTGGGAGGAGGCCCGCCGCCGCAGGGAGTTGGACGCATCGCACCAGGGCAAGAGGGAGCAGGGCAGGTTCAAGGTGACATCCGCGCCGCCCTGCCCCCCCCACCACTGGAAGATCCCTGAGGCCAACGGGCCGACGAGCGTGGGCGTCTGCCTGAAGTGCGGCGACCAGCGCGAATTTCGCAACTCGGTGCCGGACGCCCGCGACCGCGCCATCCTGCGACTGCATGGCGTGAAGGGCGTGGGGAGGCTGCGCCAGGGAGGGGCCGCCCGAATCTCCGAGCGGCCGCCAGGGTGGACTCAGGGTGACTAGCGCTTCGGCAGCGAGTCCTGTCCCAAGGAGGGGCATGGTAGAATGGACGAGAAGCCCGAGCGCCTGACTGACCACGAGGCCCCGGTGCTGGCCTACATCAGCCCGGCGCAGCGGGACTTGCTGGCCTTCCTCCGTAAGCAGATGTCCTTTGGCGAGACAATCGTTTTGACGCAGGATGGGGAGCCGACGATAATCAAGAAGGCTCTAGCGACGGTGAAGCTTGGAGGGTAGGGGTATGCACAAGCCGCTTATTCTGTTCTCTTGCCCAAGCTGCCATGAAGAACTAGGCAGCGAAACCACATATAGCTATGACCACCATAGAATTCGGGTTGATGATAGGGAAACACTTTCCTTCCATCTCGGTACGCATGTCCAGCAATTTCTACTTTGCACTTGCGGTTTCCGCAACAAAGTAGGCGAAGAATACATTGCCGCGAAAGAGGACGCGGAAGCCATCAGGGATGAACTCCCCACTTGACATCCTCGCAAAACCTGTTACACTTTACCGTGTAGACAACTAAATAAGTCCGATCCGAACGGAACAACCGAAGGGTCGCTAGCCTGAGAAGGCGGCGGCCCTTTTTGTTTGATGATTTGCTTCGATGACACGGGGCTCAAGATTCTGCTGGCTGCTGTCATCCACAACGCAGCCAAGTACGGGGACCAGGATTTCTTTCATAGCAAGTGGTTCGGGCTCATCTGCGGCTTCATGGGCTGGGAGCCCGAGCAGATACGCGAGCTGGCGAGGTCGGGCGTAAGGTCGCACTTCTCCATTCCTCAGGCGCTTTGAACGTAATGGACATCATTCTTCCCTGTGCCTACTGCCCCGAGCCACTACGGGTAATGTCGGCGCATCTAGGGCCTAAGAAGGTCCGCTGCTCGGCATGTGGCAACAGCAACAGGGTCGTCCAACGCAAGGGTGCCTGGGTGACGGAGAGGCCGCTTACCTGCCACCAGGACGGAAGGAAGGCGTGACTAGGCGCAAGGTCTACGGCATCGCATCCGGCATCGCCGCTATATCACTGAGCATCATCTGTGGGGAGTTGGCGGAAGATCTACTGGAGGGCAAGCAGCACTTCCCGCTACCGGAGCCGATGAAGGTGCTGTGCCTCTTCTACTGCGGGTTGATGGCAATCATGGAATGGAGCAAGGCGCGGAGGGCGCTGACGGAGAGGGTGAAGAGGGCATGATGGAGAAGAAGCTCCCGCCCCTTATTGAGGCTGTGCTCATCAGATACACGGGCCTCTGTCCTCAATGTAAGCGCTATCTGGACGATCATGACCTCCTCAAGGGGAAGCCTGTATGCCCGGAAGTAGCGGCAACTTGGGCGGCAATTGCTAAGGCAAGTGATTCAAAAAACACGGGGTTTAGGGCCTCCAAGCGGCAAGGTGGGCGGTAAAAGATGCCTGAGAATTCCACACCTAACGCGAACGGGTGGCGTCCAGTGTTCCTCGCTGCGCTGCGTAATAGCGCGAACGTGCGGGCGGCAACGCAGGCGGCGGGGATAGACCGAACTACAGCCTACAAAGCCAGGAATCGTTCTCAGGAGTTCCGCCGGCAATGGGAAGAGGCGATGGAAGATGCCTGCGACCTCTTGGAGGCAGAAGCCTTTCGTCGGGCAATGGCGTCCTCTGACTGGCTGCTGCGTATGCTCCTTTCGGCGCATCGGCCCGAACGATTCCGTGATACCACCCGCCATGAACTGACCGGGAAGGACGGTGACCGCTTGGCTTTCACCCTGAAGCTTGGGGAGCTGAATGACAACGGCAATTAAGGAAGCGGTCTACACCCGCCCCTGGCTCTACCCCAAGCAGCACGACGCCATTTTCGACCCTGCTCGTTACTCCGTGATTGAGGCATCCACAAAGTCGGGCAAGACCGTAGGCTGCATTGTCTGGATCACCGAACAGGCGATGCAGGGGAAGGCCGGCTGGAACTACTGGTGGGTGGCACCTATCTACCCTCAGGCCAAAATCGCCTTCCGTCGCCTCAAGCGCGCCCTACCCCAAGAACTCTACGAGGCAAATGAGACCGAACTGACCATCACCCTTGCCAACGGCACGATTATCTGGTTCAAGGGCGCTGACAACCCTGACTCCCTCTACGGCGAGGACGTATATGCCGCCGTTCTGGACGAGGCGACACGCATGAAGGAGGAAGCTTGGTTCGCTGTGCGCACGACACTCACAGCGACCCGTGGCCCCGTCCGCATCATAAGCAACGTCAAGGGCCGCAGGAACTGGGCCTATCGCATGGCCCGGCGCGCTGAGGCAAAGGACCCGAACATGGCCTATCACAAGCTCATCTGCCATGACGCTGTCGAGGCTGGGGTCCTCAGCGAGGAGGAGGTTCTCGATGCCCAGCGCCAACTACCGAAGGACGTATTCGAAGAACTCTACTTGGCCAAAGCCACTGAGGATGGCTCGAACCCCTTTGGCCTACACGCCATCGCTGAGTGCGTTGCGCCCTTGGGAGAAGGCCCTGCCGTTGCCTGGGGCTGGGACCTGGCCCGCGGAAAGAAGGCAGGGAGCGACTGGACGGTCGGCATCGGGCTGAACAAGGACAGGGCCGTTTGTGGATTCGACCGCTTCCAGGCCCCGTGGAACCAGCAGATAGAACGCATCCGCTGGCTGACCGGCATCGTGCCTGCCCTGGTGGACGCAACCGGTGTGGGCGACCCCATCGTCGAGGAGCTTCAGCGCGGCCCAGGCAACTATGAGGGCTTCAACTTCACGTCCCAGAGCAAGCAGCAGATCATGGAAGGTCTGGCCCTGGTAATCCAGCGCTCCGACATTCGGTTCCCAGACGGTGTGATTGTGGTCGAGCTGGAGACGTTTGAATACGAGTACACCAGGACGGGCGTCAGGTACAGCGCGCCGGAGGGCCTCAACGACGACTGCGTGTGCGGCCTCGCCCTGGGGAATCACCATTTCAGGGACAGCGGCCCCCCCAGGTTGAGGTACGTCGGATGAGCAATGAAATCGAGGCCCTAGTGCTACAAGTAGAGGCCCTGCGTCTGGAAATCCGGTGCGCGTTTTCCTGCCTCATAGCAGCAATAGGAGCGGCACAGGGTGGGGGCGCCATCGATCCTGACCAATTTGAGGTAGTAGAAGCCCTCCATCGAGAAGCCGATCTGCTATCTGAGAAAGCACAACGCATCAGTCGTGGTGAATGGTCTTTGGGGGGAAAGGATGAGAAGGCAACCATACCGGCCGCCTAAGCCCGTAGTGTGCCCGAACTCGAGGAGTGGCCAGCATCGGTTCGCAGGGTTCCCTCATGCCACGGCTAAATGCATTTTCTGCGGGGAGGGCAAGAAGTGATTATTGTCAACTCAAAGACAGGCACCTACCACGACAAGGAACACCTTGACGAGCGCTGCAACACCGACGACATCTTGGCCGGCGACAGGCTCGAGTACGCGAAGGAACAGCTTGACCTGGACGGGAACCTTCAGCTCACCACAGAGAAGAAGTGCGGCGCCCTGGCGTTGAAGCCCTGCCAGTGGTGCATCGGGAGGCAAGGCGAGAAGAAGGAGGGAGACAAGTGAACAAGAAGGAACTCGAGGAACGACTGGCCCGACTAGGGCCGGGACCTGTCAGCCCCGAACTGGCCCCCCAGGTGCTTTATCTGAGGAAGAAGGTCACCATCCTCACGAACTACCTTCTGTCCCAGAAATCCCCCAGCCTTCTGCCTCAGACAAGGCAATCCTCTGGCAGGTTTGCGCCCCGACAGAACGATGCTGAAGAAGCTTCTTAGCAAGTTCCAGCCTGAGTGGACGCCCAGGCTGCTCGATGTTTGCGGCTTCGGCTGCATCATCGTTGCTGTGGGCATAGCCTTCGGGCCTGCGCCAGGGCTGGCCGCCACAGGGGTGGCGCTGCTGCTGATCGGCTGGGCGGTGGCATGATGCAGTCATTCCTAAAGGCCGTGTTTCAGAACCGGGCTCCGCTCTACGTTTCCAGAGGCGTACGCGCCATAGGGGGATATCTTGGTAGCGGATCCGAGGTGCTTCTCAAGACCTATGGCAGCGTCGGCACCGTCTTTGCGATTGTAGACCGCATCATAACCGCCACTGCTGGTGCGCACTGGCACCTCTACCAAAAGGCCAAGCCAGGGCAGGAGCTAAAGGAGGTGTTCAGTCACCCCGCTCTCGACCTGTGGGAGCACCCCAATCCCTTCTACGACCAGCAGGAGTTTGTCGAGACCATACAGCAGCACCTCGATCTGGTAGGGGAGACCATCTGGTATGTAGGGCGCTCTAACGCCAACCTTGGCCCTCCCCTGGAACTGTGGCCCATCCGCCCTGACCGCGTGCAGCCCGTACCCGATCCCGTCGAGTTCATCAAGGGTTGGGTCTACACCTGTCCAGGGGAACCACCGATGCCTTGGAAAACAAACGAGGTCATCCAGTTGAAGCGCCCCAATCCCCTCGACCCTTACCGCGGTCTGGGGCCGGTGCAGTCCATCCTGGTCGATATCGACTCCGAGCGTTACTCGGCTACCTGGAATCGTAACTTCTTCCTCAACAGCGCCGAGCCCGGTGGCATCATCCAGTTCGATCAGCACTTGAGCGATGAGGAGTTCGACGAGTTTCGGGAGCGCTGGCAGGAACAGCACAAGGGTGTTGCCAATGCTCACCGTGTCGCCCTACTCGAAAAGGGCACCTGGGTTGACCGCAAGTACACCCAGCGAGACATGCAGTTTGAGCAGATGCGGCACCTCAACCGCGAGATCATCCGGGAAGCGTTCGGCTTTCCCAAGCCCATGCTCGGCGCCGTGGACGACGTCAACCGTGCCAACGCAGAGGCGGCCGAGGTGGTGTTCGCCCGCTGGCTAATCACCCCCCGCCTGGAGCGCATCAAGAGGGCGCTTAACACGAAGCTCCTGCCCATGTACGGCACCAGTGGCGCCGGCCTGGAATTCGGGTATGACTCGCCTGTCCCAGAGGACGTGGCCGCTGCAGGCACGTTGCTGGTGCAGACGGTCACGGCGGCGAAGATGCTGATAGACTCCGGCTTCGACCAGGCCGATGTGTTGGTTCAGCTGGACCTGCCTGAAATAAAGGTGTCGGCCTCCCCCAAGCCCGAGCCTGAACCCAACCCCGTCGCCTCTCCCAACCCCTTCGCCAAGGCCGGTCCGCGCAAGGCCAACGAGAAGAGGATGCAAAGCCTCTTCTCGGGCATCCTAAACACCGAACTTCGCAAGACCCTGGAAGAGTTGGATGAGGACGACCTGAAATGACCGTCCCCACATACACCGACTGGTATACAGATTATCACGAGGACGTAGAGGCCGCTCTTGTGGATGCCTTCGAGGCCGCGGCTGTTGTCGTTGATCCCTATATGCCACAAGTGGAGGCACATCGGTTGGCCGTCAAGTTCGCCGAGGAGCGCGCTGGCGAGCTGCTCACGGTGGGCGGACGACACAGCCTGTCGGAGTATACCCTCGAGCGGGTCAGGAGCCTGGTGGCGACGGCTATTGCCAATGGTGACAGCCTGAAGGCCCTCCAGAAGAGCCTGAGGGACGACATCGTTTTCAGCAAGGATCGCGCTGCGCTGACCGCTCGGACCGAGACGGCCATCGCCCACGGCCAGGGCAGCAAGCAGGCGGCGCAGCTCTCGGGGCGCGACGGGAAGCGATGGGAGACTCAGGGCGTAGCTTGTAGTCTTTGCCTTGGCAACGAGGGCGATGGCGACATTGGCATCGACGAAGTGTTTTCCAGTGGGCATGACACCATTCCTGCCCACCCCAAGTGCGAGTGTAATGTGAGGCATTTTCATAGGAGGTAGCCATGGATAGACCTTCTTGGTACGAGATCAAAAACCTAGGCGGTGAAGAGGCTGATCTCTTCATCTTCAACGAGATCGGTTATGGCGGCGTTTCTGCCGAAGCGTTTATGGCCGATCTCCGCACTGTCTTGGCCGGCAAGATCAACCTCCACCTGAATTCGCCCGGCGGGGATGTCTATCAGGGCATCGGTATCTACACCGCTCTCAAGGGGCACCCTGCCTACGTGACCACCTACGTCGACGCTCTGGCTGCCAGCATCGCCAGCGTGATTGCCATGGCCGGCGACAAGATAATCATGGCCCGCCACTCCTCGATGATGATCCACGAGGCACAACACATTGTTATAGGTGACGCGGATGACATGAGGGTAATGGCTGTGCGCCTGGACACCACAAGTGACCAGATCGCCAGCATCTACCAGGAGCGCGTCCCCGGTAGCAAGGCCCTCACCTGGCGCAACCGCATGAAGGCGGAGACCTGGTACACCGAGAAGCAGGCAGTGGCCGCGGGCCTGGCCGATGAGGTCGGGGGAAAGGCCACAGCCCAGAACTCCTTCGACCTGAGTAAGTACCACAACGTGCCGGAGGCCATCTCGAGCGAATCGGAGGCACGAAAGCACTGCCCCGATAGTGAAGATGCGCTCTCCGAGCCCCCTGCCATTCTCGAACCGGATCCACCGGCTCCCGCCGAAGAGCCGTTTGACCAAGCCGCGGCACTTCGGCAAGCCGCTAGTCTGAAGATTACGGAGGTAATCTAGCATGTGTGCTGCAAGGACAGACATTAAGCCCCAGTTTGTACCCCCCACCACCCCTGAGGAACTAGAGGAACTCCTCAATGACGAGGTGAAGATGAAGGTGGCTATGGCTGACCCCGCCATCTTCAAGGCCATCGTCCACGCCTACGCTAAGGCCACTCTGAAGACCAGCGACATCTCGGCGCAGGTCGCTGCGGAGACGCAGAAGACACTGCAGGAGTGGCTCAAGGAGCAGGGCGTGCAGCGCCCCAACCTGACGGTGCAAATGACGCCGGACACCCCCGTTCACGGCCCCCTTTACAACCCCAAGGCCGCCGGCGCCAAGATTGACGGTGTCTTCGAAGGCACCGCCGATTACCTGAATGCCATCTGGCACCGCCATCTACAGACCAGGCCTGACCCCCGCGTCATCGAACTTCAGGCGTACAGCGAGACCATCCCCGACGCTGGTGGTTTCCTGGTCCCGGAGACCCTGCGCTCGGAGATCCTGCGCGTGAGCCTGGAGACTGCCATCGTGCGCCCACGTGCTCGCGTTATCCCGATGGACTCCCTGCGTGTCCCGCTTCCCTCCATTGACAGCACCACAAACGTGGGCTCCGTCTACGGCGGGATCATTGTCTACTGGACGCCGGAGTCGGGCAACATCGCCCTCAATGACGCCAAGTTCGGCCGGGTAGTCCTTGAGGCCAAGAAGCTGACAGCTGGCTTCGTAGTCCCGAATGAGCTACTCCAGGACAGCATCGTGAGCTTCGCATCCTTCGTCAATGGCCTGCTTCCGGAAGCCATGTCCTTTGCTGAGGACATTGGGTTCTTGACGGGCAGTGGCGTAGGTGAGCCCCAGGGCGTCCTAAACAGCCCTGCCGTTGTGGTCGTGGCTAAGGAAGCCGCCCAGGTTGCAAGCACCATCGTCTGGCAGAACCTAGTCCACATGTACGCCCGTATGCTTCCTGGCTCTCTCGGCCGGGCAGTCTGGGTTGCCAGCATCGACACATTCCCACAGCTTGCACAGATGGCTCTGGCCATCGGTGCAGGTGGAAGCGCTATCTGGCTCAACAACGGCCAAGTCGGTCCCCCCGTGACCATCCTGGGCCGCCCGGTGATCTTCACGGAGAAGGTTGCAAAGCTCGGTTACCAGGGCCAGATAAGCTTCTTGGACCTCGGCTACTACCTAGTCGGCGACCGCCAGACCATGACCGCCAGTTCCAGCGAGCACATCCGCTTCCAGCAAGATGAGACCATGTACCGCATCATCGAGCGCGTAGATGGTCGTGGCTGGATTCAGAGCGCCATCACCCCGGCAAATGCCAGCCTTGACACTCTCAGCCCGTTCGTCACCCTGGCTGCCTAGAACTGAATCCGCTGGTGGGGAGCATTAAAACCCTTCCCACCAGCTAGGCCCACAGGGGCATTGAAACCCCTCGGTGGGCAGGAAGGAAGGGAAAGAAATGGAACGACTAGGACTCGACTACGACATCAGCGCATGTGTCGTGCCGGTTGACTTCACCACGGCCATCAACACCGGCCTGCGCGTGTGCCTCAGGGACTGCGAGGGCGTCGACTTCGTGGTCATGTCGGCTGTAGGCACGGCCGGAGATGACATGGTCATCGACGTTCAGCAGTGCAACGTCGCAACCGGCGGCGTGCCCAAGGACTTGGACGTCATCACCCACATGTTCTACAAGTCGGCGGCGACGCTTGCCGGTTCCGAATTGTGGGTGGAGCAGACGCAGGTCATTGCGTCCGAGATCGCGGTCACCGCGCTCTACCCTATCGCCGAGGAGCAGGACATCCTCGTGCTCCACGTCGAGGCCGCGGACATGGACTTCGCCGGTGGCTACTACTGGGCCTTCCTGACCATCGCTGACACTGGTACTAACCCACAGCTCGGCTGTGTCATCGCCATCCGCACGGGTCTACTCGTCCAGCGTAAGCCCAGCAACCTCCGCAACCCGCAGGCGTAGCTAACAGCGGGTGGGGGTAGGGAGATATTCCTGCCCCCAGCCCGCCCAGAAGTGAGGTGAACAAGTGCCTAAGCTATCGGGAATGCAGTTTGCGGGGGTGGCGATTGTAGGCATCCTCTGCCTGACGATCATCTGCGTTACGGGGCTTCTCACTGACCACAACGGAACCCTGCAGATGGGCGTCATTGGGGGGATTGCCGCCGCCATCGGCCTGGCCGCTGGCATAGTAGTACCAGGAAGTAGGTAACAGATATGAGTTACGTTACACTCAACAACCCCCCGCACCTCACGATTCAGCAGGTTGCGGGCGCAGACGAGGCAGGCGCGGGCGTTGACATCACTGTGGCAGGCATGTTGGCTACTGACGGACTCTACGGAGTCCTCATGTGCAGTGCAGCCTATGTCGCGGAGCAGTGGCGTCCCATCACCGACTTCGAGACCGGAGCGGGCGTCCTGACTGTCGTGGCCCATCCAGTTGACACCACGGGACACTTCTACCTCATCTTCTGGAAAGACGTGACGTAGGATGACCGTCTACAACCGCAGGCTAGAGGGCCAGCTAAACGACATCCTGGACATCCTGGGGACCACGAAGACCCTTCTTGTTCCGGGCTGGGAGAAAGAGGGGAGCATCATCTCCGCCATAGGTGCCGCTGGCTTCGTGCCCAGTGACGAGGCCGGGGCCAACGCCCTCCAGACCTACTTCAGCCCCATCGAGCTTCCCTGCGGCCTCCATCACTACGGCTTCGTGAAGACCGAGAACCACCACTTCTCGGGTGCTGACAACGCGGCCTTTACCTTCGATGGTGGGGCAGATGCCCCGTTCAGCGGCGGTATGTGGTATCGCCCAAACGTGGCAGTCCTGGCCCAAGACCTCTGGGCCAAGTACGAGGCCTTGGCAGAGGAGTTCCGCTTCGGCATCAGTGCGGCGGGCAAGCTCATCCTGGAGCTGCACGACGCCACCGACAGCACGTCGGAACTCGCCACAGCCGACACCGTCCTGACATCAGGCAAGTTCGTCTTCGTGGTGTTCACCTATGATGGTACTGCGGCTACTCCAGATATCCACCTCTACATCGACGGCGTGGACGACAACCCAACGGGCCTGAGCGTGCCTACAGGCGCCTACCTGCACATGGACGACACCCTTACCCCGCTGACAATCGGGTGCAGCAGCCTGACGGCCACACCCGCTAATGAGGCCGATGGACGGCTGGCGATCCCCTTCCTCTGTGGGAAGGAGCTGACGGGAGTCAACGTCAAAGACCTCTACGCCATCATGAACCCGATGGTGGGACTGAGCTAAACGCAAGCAGCGATAGAAGGAGAGTGAGAAATGGCGAACTTCCAGTACACCTACGCTAAGGCCAAGATGCTGTCTGGCGACATCGACATGGACGTCGATGACATCCGCATGTTCATGGTCATGAGCAACACCACATGTGATACCGAGAAGGACATGCAGATCATATCCGACGGTGGCACTGGCTTCACCACCCTGGACGAGTGTGATGGCGTTGGCTACGCTCGTGTGCCGCTAACTGGCGAGGCAGTGGCCGCGGACGAGGCCAATGACCGTGGCGAGTTCACAGCCGATAACCTGGCTCCGGCCTGGGCAGCGCTCGCAGTGGGCACTCGCCAGAACGTAGGCATCGTCATCTACAAGCACGTCACCAACGACACCGACAGCATCCCCATCTACTGGATAGACACCTGCACCGGCGTGGGCTTCCCCTTCGACGGCAACGGCGGCGTGGTGAACATCACCTGGAACGCGGAGGGAATTGGTCAGATAACGTAGGAGGCTCTGAGTGGCTAATCCTGCTGCTGAGGTCCGTGCTCGCGTCCTGGCGGCACACCCTGAAGCCGTCGTAGTCGAGCGCGGGCGGAACAGCCTGAAGCACCGTCTAGCCGATGCACCCAACGGTAGGCAGCGCTTTGCCCTCGATTCTGCCGTTGGGCCGTTGCATTATCAGGACGGCGAGTGGCAGGAGATAGACACCGCCTTCCTTCCCTCCGTCGCGCCCTGGAACTGGGAGATGGTCCATGCGGGCTTCCAGGTGCGGGCGCTGTCCCGCCTCGACGCTGGCCAGGTCATCGAGTACCGCAACGGCTCGGAGTGGGTGCGCTTCCAGCCGATGGCGCTGCAATACTCCAATGCCCTCGACCAGATACAGCCCATCTCCATGCCTGCGAACTTGGATGCAGCGGTTGATGACGATACGCTGACCTGGCCGAATGGCTACGGCTCAGGTGTCTCTATATCCTGGCAGGCACAGACGGCGCGGCTGGCCAAGCGGCTCACGATTGACAATTCCGCCACCTTGCCGCCTGTGGAGCAGTTCATCCTCGACGGCGGCGAACCTGTCCTCGAGCTCAACTTCATCTTCGCCTACAGCAAGGGCGTCACGCCCTGGATCAACGGAGAGCCCTGGGACCAGAAGCAATGCGCCACCCAGGGCCTCGTGGAGTTCAGGGATGGCGACGGGAATATCCTCTGGTGGTTCAACCTGCCCCGCTCGTGGGATGCGGAAGGCAACCAGCAGCTAGGGACGTTCCGCTTCAAGCGCGTCGGTAACGCCCTCTACGTCTCACACCGCGTCCCGTTGGGCTTCGTGCAAACGGCGACCTACCCGCTCGTGGTGGATGTAGACGTAGACGAGCAGGTGGGGGCGGGCGCGGATGATGCCAACGAGCAGGACGACGATTCGGGCTTCTCTAGCACAGAACCCTACATCACAATCTCCCCATCACCCGTTCCTAGTCTAAGGAAAAATGCAGGGTTCCGATTCACTACAGTCGGCGTCCCCGCGGACGCAACGGTAGGTGTGGCGTATCTCAGTGTATGGGTTGTTTCCACCACCTTCGACGACCCCTGCGTGGACATTCTTGGCAACGACGTTGATGACGCCAACAACTTTAGTGTGGAGGCCGATGTAACGAGCCGCGCCCGCACAAGTGAAAGTGTACCCTGGATAGATACTGGTATTGGTGCTGAGTTCCAGCCTAGCCCTAGCATTGTTGATGTGGTGCAGGAGATTGTTGACCGAGATGGCTGGGCCAATAATCAGGCAATGGTCATTTTCCTTGACCCCAGGTCATCTGGTTCTGGCAACCTTCGTTTCCGGATGTATGAAACGGCTAGTGCCAATGCCGCCAAGCTTCACATCGAATACACGGCGGGTGGCGCTCCTCAGACCCTCACGCCCGACCCTGTCGTAGCCGTCGCCGCTGTCCCCAGCCCCGTGCTGGGCCTAGTCTTAACTCTGGCGCTTGCTACCGCAGTAGCTACTGCCGCAGTGCCATCCCCGGCCCTATCATTGGCACTGACGCTCACGCCGACGCCAGTGGCAGCATCGGCGGCTGTACCGTCCCCTGTCATTACCCAGGGGAATACGCTCACACCCAACCCTGTCGTCGCCCAGGCTGCCGTCCCCGGTCCTCTGTTGGGCTCGGAATATGCCCTGGCTCCCACTCCTGCGGTAGCGTCGGCTGCAGTGCCTTCGCCTGCGCTATCGCTTGTGAGGACGCTGACACCAGACCCAGTGGTTGCTACTGCCAGCGTACCGTCGCCGGCCACATCTCTGGCCTTGACACTCACCCCCACTCCTGCGATAGCTCAAGCAGTAGTGCCTTCTCCATCTATCGGGGCAATTACCCTTGAGCCCACGTCGGTCGTCGCAATTGCCGTTGTCCCTTCTCCTGTCATTACCCAAGGGAACACCCTTACACCTACGCCCGCTGTAGCACAAGCAGCAGTGCCTTCCCCCGTTCTTGGGCTCACAAGAACACTGACACCAGATCCTGCGATAGCCATAGCCGCTGCGCCTTCGCCCGCACTCACTAGCCTTGTAGCTCTAACCCCATCTCCTGCCACGGCGACGGCAGCGGTTCCTCAGCCCGCGCTGGCGCTTGTGAGGACACTGACTCCTGATCCCGCGGCAGCCATAGCTATCGTGCCTTCCCCGGCCATGTCCCTGATCCTGGCGCTAGTGCCTAACCCAGCGATTGCCACTGCTGCTCTGCCGTCCCCTGCCCTGTCCTTAGCCTTGGCACTTGCTCCTACTTCTGTCGTCGCTACAGCGGTGGTGCCTGAGCCAGGCATAGACATTCTCCTTCTGATTCTACAACTAACGCCTGCAATAGCTGTGGCGATAGTGCCTACACCATTTCTCGATGTTGTTGAGATCGCTGCCCCACCCATCGGCCCTTTCACTCTGCTGCAAATTCTCAAGGAAGCCAGGCAAATGGCGGAGGAGGACAGGCGGCGTTCGCCGGTTGCCTGTCCGAAGTGTGGGGAACCTTTAGACGAGAACAAGCAAGGTACTCTCAATTGCCCTATGGGGCACTGGCAGAGTTTCCGCTAGGGAGGACAAAATGGGACTCTGGTATTGCACTCGCGAGGCTGTCAAGGCAGCGGCTGGTCTGAACGGCTCCGATGAACACGCCTCTATCGACCGTCTCCTGGAGTCCGCTTCCCGCGAAATCGAGCGCGTCCTCAATCGCTGGTTCTACCCTCTCACGGCAATCAGGTATTATCCCTACCCAAACACCCAGTCCCCTACCATCTACCGCTACTGGTTAGATGCTGACCTGTTGGCATCGACTTTGGTGGTCTCCGGCGGCGTCACCATCGTGGCGGCTGACTACTTCGAGGAGCCCGCCAACTACGGACCGCCCTACAACCGCATCGAGATTGACCTCTCGGCCGCCGCCGCCTTCCGGCCCGGCGACACCTGGCAGAGAGCCATCGAGGTCACTGGTCGCTGGGGCTTCTGTGAGACCTCTGCCGCTGCCGGCGCCCTGGCCGTTGCTGATGAGTACCTTCCGGCAGCACCTAACACGACGATCGCTGTCACGGACTCATCCCTCATAGGTGTTGGAGACCTGATCCTGATCGGCACCGAGCGCATGATTGTGACAGCGAAGGCCCTGCTGGACACCACAACCGACGTGGACATGGTGGGCGACATCACTGCTGACGAGGCAGTCGTGGCTATCACAGTTGATCTTGGCACGAAGGTCAAGGTGAACGAGGTCATCACCATTGACGCCGAGCGGATGCTGGTGGAAGGCATTGCCGGCAACATCCTGACCGTCAGGCGGGCCTACGATGGCTCTGTGCTCGCTTCCCACCTGGACAATGCATCGGTCTACGTCCCGAGAACACTGACCGTCGAGCGTGCGGCAGTAGGTACTACAGCGGCGGAACACCTCATCGCGGCGCTCATCTCGAAGAACGTCCCGCCTGGACTTATCTCTGAGCTCGCCCTAGCCGAGACCATCTACGCGATGGCGCAGGAGAAGGGCCACATGACGCTTGCCGTGGGCCAGGGCGAGGCCGTCCGTGAGGTCAGTGGCAAGGGCATCGCTGACGTGCGCAAGCGGGCCGAGGATGCCTACAAACGCAATCGGGCATCGAGGGCGGTTTGATGGCAGTAGCGCTTACTGTGACACTCAAGGGACCAGTCTTTGACAACGCCCCCCGCAAGGTGCAGGGGGCCGTCACAGAAATCCTGGAGGATGGGGTTGAGGCTGGTGAGAAGCATCTGGATGAGGAGATGCTGCGCAAGCGTCCGGCGGGCGTCTTCCTGGCCATTAGCACAGCAGAAGGCGGCTCGGTAGGCAACTACCGGCGCTTAGTACAGGACAAGATGGTGGGCCACCTACATGCGCTCATCACCGATGGTGGAAGCCTCTATGGGCCGTGGCTGGAGGGCGTGGGCAGCCGCAACGCCACCACACGCTTCAAGGGCTATTCCTCCTTCCGCAAGACCGGCCAGTGGTTGCAGAAGGAGATCAAGGGCATTGCCAACAAGGCCCTCAAGCGGCTGATGGGGAGGCTGAACTGATGGGCATCGAAGCGACTCTGGTGCAAGTGCGCAACGTCCTGAAGAAGATGGCCATCCGTACCGTCCAGATGGTTGAGCCTAAGGCCGCGCCCGGCAGTGGGCTCACGGTCGCTGTGTACATGAACAACATCACGCCTGCAGCAGCAGCCAGCGGCCTGAACGCGGCGTCTGGGCTGTATGTCTACACCATCCGCATCTACACCAACATGCTCCAGGAGCCAGCCGAGAAGATCGACACGATCCTGGCCAACGCCATAGACAAGGTGTTTACAGCCCTGGCCGGGGATGTCGATCTAGGTTCCAACGTGAGGAACATAGACATTTTCGGGGAACTCGGCACACCCCTAAAAGCGCAAGCAGGCTACGTCGAGGTTAACCACCTGATGTACCGCTCGGTGGACATCACATTGCCGCTGATCATCAACGACAGTTGGAGCTTTGGTTAGGAGGGCAGACATGGATAAGAGGAAGAAGTACCGCGCTCCTGCAGAGAGACGCAGCCATGAAAAGAGGTATCGCGCTCTGGTGGACTTCTCGATCAGGGACGACAAGGGTGGCTGGCTGAACGTCAAGGCTGGTGAGGAGTTCACCCCGCCGGCCAGGATGAACGTCCGCCAGCACGTGGAACTCAGCGAGGTCGAGGAGGCGAAAAGCGAGGTGATAGACAATGGCTAAGGAAGCAGGGTTGGGTGATCGGCTCTTCATTCACACGTACAACCTGTCAGGTGACGTGGGCTCCGTCCAGACCTTGGGTTTGAACTACGCCGAGCAGGTCGTGACGGGCATCGATAAGTCGAGCACAGAGCGTTTGCTCTTGCTGGGCGATGGTGAGATCGGCTTCAACAACTACTTTAACCCAGAGGACGGCGCGGGCGTCGAGGGGCTGCACGAGGTGCTGAACACGCTCCCAGCTACTGACCGTATCGCGAGCTACTTCAGGGGAATCGTGCTGGGAACAATGACGGCATCTCTGGTGGGCAAGCAGGTCAACTACGGTCTGGCTAGAGGTGCAGACGGAGCCCTAATCGGCGCCGCCATCAGCGTCAAGGCGAACGGCACCGAATTGGAATATGGCGAGGCAGGCACCCCTGGTCCCCGAACTGACGTAGCGGCGACAGATGGCACTGGCTTCGATGGCGGACTGCGGAGGCGAGGTGCTAGTAACATCGTGTCCTCCAGCATAGCCAACCCTACTAACATCCTCACTGCGGGGCCACATGGCTTGGCGACAGGCGATTGGGTGACCATCGCTGGGCATGTGGGGATGATTCCCGAAGTCAATGGCGACCATGAGGTCACAAGGGTAGATGACTACAACTTCACGGTTGCTGTCAACGTCACCACAGCGGGCACAGGGGGCACGGCGCAGCCTATCGTGGCGATCGTGTCATCGAGCGTGGCTGACCCTTCGGTCATCACGACTGAGACCGCGCATGGCTTCGTGACAGGTGACTGGGTAGTCATCGCGGGTCACGTCGGCTCCACGCCGGACATCAACAAGGCGTACATAGTTACCTATGTCGGCCCTACCAGCTTCACTATCCCAGAGGACGTGACGGTAGGTGGCACAGGCGGAACGGTAACCCGCACCAGCACGGTGCTGGGCCTGTCAGCTTACCTGCACCTGCTCGCCTTCGCGGGCACCGACGTGACGGTGAAGCTCCAACACTCCGCTGACAACGCGGACACCGACGCCTATGTGGACATCACCGATGGGGATTTCGCAGAGGCAGCAGCCGTCACCTCAGAGCGCATTGACACGGGGCCACGTCTCATCAGGCGCTGGATACGAGTGGTAACAACGACAGTAGCTGGATTCAACCCGGCGACCTTCGCAGTCGCAGTATGCAGGAAGTAGCCCCAAGGAAGGAACAGGAGGTAAATCATGGGTAAGGTTACAGGACTGGGGATGACCCTTAGTGTCGACGACGACGCGGGCAACCTCCAGGACATCTCCGGTGACGCCCCCAGCTTCACGGTGAACACGAGCCGTGGCGAGCAGGATGTCACTGGTATCGACAAGTCGGCGATGGAACGTCTCCTCTTGCTTGGCGACGCCGAGATCAGCATCAGCGGTGTGTTCAACGCTGCCCTATCGCACCTGGTGTTCAGGAAGATCGGGACGATCCTCGCTGGCCAGGTCGGGCGCACAGTGACGATTGCCTACCCTGACGCCGTGACTTTGTCAATGGAGATGGTGTTCTCCAGTTACAACATCAACAGAGGCGCAGACGGGTCACTGACCTGGACGGCCACTGGCAAGCTCGCAGACGGTACTGTCCCGACGTTCGGCTAGGCGTAGGATGACAAGTCCGAACAGAAAACAAAGGAGAAAGCTCATGGGGTACAAGCTGGCGCCGAGAACGGCGTTGCTCGTCTTCGAGGACGAATACAAAGGGGCAGAGGTTAGGGCCATGTTGGATCATCCCCTGGGAATGTTCATCGAGGCCCAGAAGCTCCAGGAATCGCAGGACATCGAGGGCTTGTGCCGCTTTGTGGCGGGCATCCTCGTCGACTGGAACATCGAGGACGAGCAGGGGCCACTTCCGGCCACCTATGAGGGCATCTTGCGTGCATATCCTGCGCTCATCAATACGCTGATCACGGAATGGATGAAGGCGCAGGTGACCCCGACTGCCCCTTTACCCGAAGAATAGAGCGCTGGCGGCAGTTGAATCTGCCGGGGCTTATGCCGGTTGAGGTCGTGGAGGCGCGGCTAGTGTTGGGATTGTGCGATAGATTTGGACAATTGCCATCGGCGGTATTGGCAGAGAGCGCTTACCTCCTGTCGCTGCTGGCAATCGAGAGGATGTCTGAGCGGGAATAGCTATGGCGAACGAGGTAACTATACATATAAAGGGCAAGGATGACGCGTCCAAGGTCATCGGCGGCGTCGAGAAGAAAGCTGGCGGCCTGGGCGCAGCGCTTAAGAACGTCACCCAGATCGCCGGTGGTTTCCTCGCGGCCCAAATGATGACTAGCGGCGTCCAAAAGCTCACGGGCTTCCTCAGCGACTGCACTGCCAAAGCCAAGGAGCAGGCTGCCGTCGAAGCCCAGTTGGATGCCGTCCTCAAGTCCACCGGCGGTGCGGCAGGAGTGACTGCCGATGAGATCAAGGACCTTGCATCCGAACTCCAGAAGACTACCAACTATGGCGACGAGGCGACCATCTCCGCCGCGAACATGCTCATGACCTTCACCGCCATCGGCAAGGAAGTCCTTCCAGACACCATCAAAGCCGTGCAGGATATGGCCACCGCAATGGGCACCGACCTGAAGCAGCAGTCCATCATGGTTGGTAAGGCCCTGCAAGACCCGGTCCTTGGATGTACGGCTCTTCAGAAGGTCGGCGTCAGGCTCACCGAGAGCCAGAAGGCCTTGGTCAAGTCATTGGTGGATGTCGGTGATGTGGCCGGCGCTCAGAAGGTAATCCTCGCCGAACTGACAAAGGAGTACGGGGGCAGCGCTGAGGCTGCTGTGGCCGCCGACGGCGGGATGACGCAGATGTCGAACAAGATGGGCGATATGCAGGAGCAGATCGGCACGGCCCTCCTGCCCGCCATGGTCAAGTGGAAGGAAGCCCAACTATTCGTCCTTTCGAGCGCCATGAAGCTCGGCCCAGTATTGAAGTCATTTGCAGATGAGTGGCTCCCAAGGTTGCAAGTTGGAATAGACCTAGTCAAGGAAGCGCTGAGCAAGGTCGGGGAGGCGGTCAGCCCGATCATCGACAAGCTGAAACTCCTCGGCGATGAGCTTACGGAGTCCGGGGCCATAAGCGCGGCCGCGGCTGCTATCATCGGCACCGCTCTTGTGGCCGCATTCATAGCATTGACTGTCGCTGCTGGAACGGCTGCTGTGGCTGTCATCGCTGCCACCTGGCCCTTCATTGCTGTTGGGGCCGCCATCGCTGGGGTGACTGCCGCCATCGTCCTGGCTGTCAAGCATTGGGACGACATCACAGCCGCCATAGGGCGGGCGAGGGACTGGTTCCTGAGCCTCCCCGCACCGATCAAGGTTGTGGCGGTTGTGCTTGGCGCGCCGCTCATCCCGATCATCGCCCTGGGCGTGGGCATCCACAGGCTGGCTACCAACTGGGGTTCTGCCTGGCAGATTATTCGGAGCGCCACTGAGACAGTGGTCAACTTTATCATCGGTATGATCGCCACCCTAATGGGTGCAATCGCGGCAGTTTTGAGTGGCCTTGCATCTGTGGCTGAGGCAATCCCGGGCTGGATACCTGGCGCTGAGAAGGTGGCAGGAGCTCTTCGAGGCATAGCGGACGAGGCCGCAAATGCCGCCGCAATGCTCAACGAGTTCAACTTTAACCTTACCGGTGCCGCAAACGCAGCTAACGCATTTCAGGCTGTGAGTTCGGTTGCGAGTGGCGTAGCAACTGGCTTACGGGGCGCGATACAGGCCGTCGCTGGCGCGGCTGGAAAGCTATACACAGAGGCAAAGGCTCTAGTCCCCGTCCTGGGTCCTGGCCCCGGCGGAGTCGGTGGTGCTGCCGATGGAGCTGCCGGTGGGCTAGGTGGCGCGGCTAGCGCCGCCGACGATGCCCGTGGTTCTTTCGTTGCGCTTCTCGGCGCTACCAATCTCCTCAACGTCATGAACTACCAGGCGACGATCACCGAACTCAAGCTCAGCGATGCCATGCAGCAGGTGTTTGGTATCGGCGCCGATCTCGTGCCGCTTTGGGAAACACAGATCGGCCTCCTTGAGGAGCAGCGTGATGCCCTCCGGGGAACGGGCGAGGCCAACGACATTCTTGCTGAGGCCATCGACGGAACAATCCAGGGACTCAGGGACCAGATCGAGGCCGCCGGCGATGCCCAGGATGCACTTGTCCTCATGGGCACGGACGCAGTCGGCCCCGTTGCCCAGATGTTCCAGGACATGGTGGAGAACATCGACAAGGCCACCGACTCCATCAAGGGGCTGCTCGGCATCACGACAGAGGAAGAGGCCCAACGGAACCTAGGCATCGCTACCCTTGACCTTGAGATCGCGAAGATAGACCAACTGGCAGGAGTGAAGCGTGGCCTCACTGACCTGGATGAGATGGCCATCAAGCACTGGGAGAAGCTCATTCTGATTAGGAAGGAAGAGCTTGACAGCATTGAGGAGGGGCAAGAAGGGGAGCGTGAGGCAATCGAGGCCAGTATAGAGGAGTTGGAAGGTAAGATAGAAAGCCTCAAAGCCCTTGGCGACACAGAGACAGCCGCGGGCAAGGCCGCCCGCGAGCACATGGAAGACCTCCTGGCACAGAAGGACGTCTTGGTGGATCAAGGCGAGGAGTGGGATGCTACCACGAAGTACCTCGGGGCCTTCATGGACGCCCAGGTCGAGGGCCGCCCCACGATGGACACGCTCACGGGGATGGTCTTCGCACAGGGCAAGCAGCTCGGGCTATGGCAGGGGGATGTAGAAGAGCTGTCGCCCGCTCTGCGCGAGTGGTATCGGACGCACTCCCAGACGGTGTTCGACATCATGCTGAACTTCAACCACCTCCTGCTGAACCAGCAGGGGTTCGTCACCGGATCGGGGACCCTGGCCGACCAGTGGGCACAGTTGTGGATCGACGCTGCGGCTGCTGTCGCCACCGCGCTGGCGGGCGTGGGAGGCGGCGACGTGGACACTGGCGAGGTGGCCGTGGGTGCGGTGCCCATGCAGCACGGAGGCATCGTCACGCGGCCCACGCTGGCTCTCCTGGGTGAGCGTGGCCCTGAGGCCGTCATCCCACTGGGGCATGGCATTACGCCGGGCGGTGACACCTACATCAACGAGATCCACATGCACGTTCAAGGCTCGATCCTCAGCGAGCGCGATGTCGAGAAGGTCATGGGGGACGCCCTGCGGCACGGCAAGTTCAGGGGCACTGGGGGGCTCGCATGACCCTAGACATCGACTACCTGCTAGAAGTGGCCTGGCGTGACACGGGGGCATATAAGTATCTATTCGATCCGGATGACAACTTGACCGGCGATGTTATGTCGGTTGAGGCCATGCGCGGCCGTGACTTCGACTCTGCGGTCGGGCGGTGGACGCCGGGGCAGCTCAGCGCCCTCCTGCGGAACGATGACGGGAAGTACAGCCCCAACAACGCGGGGTCGCCGCTCTCCGGCTACCTGAAGACCAACCGCCCCATCGCTCTCTCGGCAGGGCTGCGGGAGTCGAGCCTGGCCGCCAAGTTCGTGGCCGCCAACACGCGCTATCTGACGCACGTAGACCACGCTGCCTTGTCCGTGGGCGACATCTACTGGGACATGGTGGTGTGGGTCAAGGTCGTAACGCCTGGCAATACGCAGGGAATCGTGTTTAAGGGGGTAGACCTTGTCGCAGGAAGCGATTACGAGTATGCGCTATACACAAATGGCAGCAAGTTCACTTTCATAGTTCGAGACGTTGCGCATACGGCGAACGCCGAGGTTGTTGCCACTACCTTTGGGAATATCCCCGCAAATACGCTGTGCATGGTGCATATGTATCACGACCCCACGGCCAACGAGATAGGCATCTCGGTCAACGTGGGGGCGCACGATACGCAGGCAACAGCAGGCGGCATACGCGACAGCACGGCAGCCTTCCAGGTCGGGCGTATGGTTCTCAACACTGTATCCTATTGGCATGATGGTGCCACAGGGCCAATCGCCATCTGGAAGCCCACAGGCACCAACCTAACGGCAGACCAACTGACCTGGCTCTACAACGGAGGCTACGGGCGCGACAGAAGCGAGCTTGGTGTGAGCGAGACCGATGGGCAATACCTCGCCTACGATGTTGCGGGCAACTTTATCCTCTATCCATGGTGGCAGCTAGATGAGGTGTCGGGTACGCGGGCTGATTCTTGGCTTCTCCACTTATCCCTTACCGAATCTGGCGGGGCGATTTCCTCTGAGGCAGGCTTGGATACGAAGGTCTACCGGGGGCTTTGGGCGGGGACCATCGACGCGATTACCCCATCCGTCTCCACTGTAGGGGCGCTTCATGTCTCCACCCTCAAATGCCAAGGGCCACTTTCCGCCCTTGCAGCGGCCAAGAAGCTCGACCTTCCTGTGGACGTCGCCTGGGTAGGGCTTTGGATTCGGGCCATTCTATATGCATATTGGGATGCATTTTATACCGTATACGACTGGGACACGGGAAAGACGAAAACGGGGATATTCTATCCAGCGAATGATGCGACTGGCCTGGAGTTGTGCCGCCAGATGGAAGATACCGAACCTGGATTGCTCTATGAGTTCCTTTCCACCCGCACAAATTCATCCCGCCATTTCATTGCAGAGGGATTTCTGTATGGTTTCACCGACCGCTGGCACCGATTAACGGCCACTCGTTCGCTGACATCCCAGGCAACCTTCTCGGACAGTGGTGCCGATCTGCCTATCACGGGAGTTGAACAGCTCGACCCGCTAGGCGGCATCTACAACAGCGTGCAGGTCTTTATCCAAGGCCCAGATATTGAAACCTCAGCCGTTCCAGGGGTGCCAGACGTGCTGTGGACAGACACGAGCTTGTGCGTCGGCACACATGGGCGAGCTGTTTTGTGCGGCGAGTCGATACAGGTCATCGCCAAATACCCAACCGAATCGCAGGGCAGTCTCGCCGCTGCTTACGTCAACCCCTGGACGACGCCCGTGGTCGGCACCGACATCATCTCTAGTATTCCCGCCCAGAACGCCTGGCTGACGGTTACGGATGTCGTAAAGAGCGCCACTGAGATGACATTCACGGTGAATTGTTCGGCACCCCATCCCCCATCTTATGTGCGCTTGACGACTTTGCGGGCACGAGGGATTCCTTACGGAAAGGGGCCTGCGATGCCCGTCGCCAGAGAGGATGCGGCCTCAATTGTGTCCTACGGGTTGCGGGTCTATCCCCTGCCGCCGAAGTGGCTAGGCGAGGATGCCGAAGACGCAGAGAACTTCTGTGACTACATCATCAGTAGGTACAAAGACCCTCACGATCGCCTGCGCCTGACCTTCGTAGCAAGCAAGTCGGATGCTGCGATGTGCCAGGCTTTGGCTGGGCAGGTCGGCGACCGCATCACGATCGACGCGGACGACTTCTCCGGCCTGGGCATCGCCGATGACTTCTACATCGAGAACATCCACCACGCCATCGACATGGGCAAGACCCGCCACATCGTGACCTACGAGCTGGTCTCGTGCTCGGGCGAAGGCGCTTATTGGATAGTGGAGCACAGCGCCAGCGCGCTGGGAACGACCACGCGGTTGGAGTATTAGGGGGAAACGGCTATGTGGACCGCACCGAGAACGTGGGTGGCGGGCGAGCTGGTCACGAAGGCGATACTCGACGAGCAGATTCGCGACAATATGCTGGTCCTGCATGCTGCGGCGCGCTCGTCGCTTCCACAGCCGGTGGAGGCGGTAGTGGGCGCGTCTGCTGCGATCGCCCTGGCCGCGAACAACACCACCGCTCACCTGGGCGTAATCTACGTACCACGACCGATCACTGTCGCCTCGATCCTCTACAACATCGGCGCGGGAGGCGGCGCGACTAGCGCCGTGCGCATCGCCCTCTACACCGAGGATGGCCAAACGAGGCTCATCAACGTGACGGATGTATGTGGTGCTGGTACGGGCGTCAGGACGGTGGATGTGGATCCCGATCTTGACGTGGAGGTGGGCAACTACATCATCCTCATCTGCCACTCCGTCTACGCCACGAGCGCCAAGACGATCACCCGCTACACCTACGACATCACGCTGCAGGCGCACATAGCGACCGAGCCAGACCTGTCTGGTACGTTGACCATTGTGGGCGGTGCGGCCCCTGCTACGGTAGACCCTGAAGCCTTCACCACTGTGGCCGGCGCGCTGATTCCGGTACTGCGATTTCTGGGGGTGGCATAATTAAGCCCCGGAGAGGGTTAGGGCAAGATGCTGGCACATTCTTCCTTATTCGGAGAGACACTCTATCCCAATGTTGAGCACTTCAAGGTCAGGCATTTCAGCCCCGTTGATGATTGTATCGGCATATTCCACCGTGTAGTGCGCCTCCATCCCGCGCACCCAACATCTGCAATATCGCGAGGCATGAGAATCGCTGAGGTCACCCTCAGCGATCACATATTCAATACAATCTTGGGTAAGAGCCTCGCGATCAGCCTTGGCCCAACCATTGGGATCCGACCCGCCCCCGCCTCCGCACGAAACCATCACCAAAAGGAGAATCGTACCAACCGTGACAACAGACACTATCTTCATAATCCTACCTCCTGGCCTAGAAGCATAACACGTTCCTGCATCCTTGTGGAGAATTCCTGATGGCGATGAAAGGCAAGAAGGAGGAGTGCGATGCGCGGGATCGACGTATCCGTTTACTCTGGCGAGATCACCATAGACCAGTGGCGGAAGGTTAAAGCAGACGGCTATGGCCTAGCGGTAGTGGGCCTGTTTCATGGCCGGACCGTGAACCGCTACGCTGGGCAGCAGTTGGGGGCGGCTATCCAGGCTGGCCTGAACGTGGCTGCCTACGTCCTGATCGCCCCCTGGACTGGATGGAACGCTGCCCAGCAGGTAGCAGCAGGACTCGCTGAAGCCCAAGTCTATCGTAGCAGCCTGTGGTTCGTGGCCGTGGACGTAGAGATCGACGGCGTGACGGGGAAGATGGTAAGAGAAGCCCTGGACGCTGTGAAGGAAATGGGGCATCGGCCTATCATCTACACAGGGGGTTGGTGGTGGCAGAACCGCTTTAACTTCAGCGATTACCCCCTGTGGGCGGCTCAATATCCCGCCTTCCTGACCGACGAGCCTGAGAACCTACTGCATACGGTGAAACTCTTTGGTGGCTGGACTCGGGAGAAGCTAGTCGGCTGGCAGTATAAGGGAACAACCGATCTCCACGGGGTCAACTGTGACCTCAATTGGTTTGATGAGACGTTCGTGAAGAGTCAGGAGAAAGAAGTGATCGAGGATCAGTTCGCGCAATTGCGGGCAACCGAGATGCACCTGATGAACCTGGCCGACGTCGCCCACGGGGTAACGCTGGCAACCCAAATGAGGATGATCAGCGCCATCCGTCACAACGAGGGCGAGTCCCCAGGGGAAGAGGAGGGCCAATGGGGATGCCTGGCAAGGGCTTACTGCGCCGAGATCAAGGCCATCGAAGAGGCGCGGAAACGATGCACATGGATGGGAAGACCAGGCTAGTGGTATAATCATCTTATGAAGCGATGGGCAGGTTGTCGACCGGGGAGTACCTCGCAAGGCTCCTGAGAGCACGGGCTTCCTGGCCCATCTGTGTGTAGATCATCGTCGTGCCGATGTCAGAGTGCCCTAGGAGAACCTGCAACGAATCGAGACCCCCGCCAGCATCCAAGAACCGGACGCTGAAGCTATGTCGGAACTTGTGAGGATTCGCGTGGACACCCGCCTTCTCCCCCACCTGGCGGATCATGTCCCTGAAACCTCCCCCTGTGATGTCCCAGAGATGGCCGTCTACTCCCCGTAGGTGCGCCTCAAACGCCTCCCGGCAACGTGCGCCCATCCTGACAACGCGCACCTTCTGGCCCTTGCCCTGGATGGTGAGCGTCGAGCTAGCGGGGTTGTAGGATTCCAGTTTCAAGGAGAGCAATTCCGCCGCCCTCAATCCACAATCCAGCAGAAGGCAGAGCATGGCCTTGTTCCGAGTCGGGTTGCGGGTGCGTTCGCTGGCCTCGAAGAGAGAGAGGAGTTCCCCCGTGCTGAAGACTTCTCGGCGTTGACAAGGCTTCTTTGGCTGACGAACATGAGTCATCGGGCTCTCGTGAATGACGCCCTCCTCGACACACCACCTGAAGAAGCAGGAGATGATGGTGAAGCGGGCCCGGATCGTGCTGGGCTTGAGGTTCGACAGGCTCACCAGATATGCGCGGAGGTCTTCGGTGGAGACCCGCCGGATACGCCGGCCTCCGAGGAATTGGGCCAGGTGCGTAAGGTGCTGTCGATAACTCATTATCGTCAGGGGCGACCGCCCTGCGGCCTCTAAGTCGAAGAGGTAAGCCGTGATTATGTCTAACACCACCCGCCCATTCTATCAACGAGCAGCGCCGTTGGGGAAAATCCCGCGAAAAAAGTCCCAAGATTCTGCCCAGGGGGGCTTGACAGTCCATCAATTATACCGCATTATTGGGGTATGGTGACATATCGCCAAGCCATCGAACTAGGGCTCCCAACCTTCTGCTGTCAGAAGTGCGGCCATCATTGGCATCCCCGCAAGCCCAAGGCACCTGACCGCTGTCCTGGCTGTGATAGGCGTCGCTGGTGGGAGTCAGATCGCCGGGATGGAGGGAAGGCATAATGTGCCGGCTACTGGTTCTCCTGCCCCTGCTAGCCTTCTTCTTCTTGCCTTCGGTTGCTGCCGCACCTGAGCAGACCTTGCTTGGTCTCATCAATGACTACCGTATCGAGTATGGCCTGCGGCCGCTCCATCCGTCGCCCGGACTTACGGAGGCAGCGCGCTGGATGGTGCGAGACATGGCCGAAAAGGACTACTTCAGCCACACCGACTCGCTAGGGCGAAACCCCTTCGACCGCATGACAGACCTCGGCTACGACTGCAGCAACTGGAGGAGTGAGAACCTAGCCGCAGGCAGCGATGATCCCCAGGTGATCTTTCAACTCTGGCGCGATTCGCCTGGCCACAACGCTAACATGCTCAATGCTCATCTCAAGGTGGTTGGCTTGGCTAAGGCGTATGACCCTGATTCCTTCTTTGGCTGGTATTGGGCCGCAGACTTCGGAGGCTGCTATGACAAATTCTGGTACTTGGCTGAATGGTTTCCCCCCGGGTATCCCTTCAATCTTAGTTGGTGAGGAGGAGAAGGCATGAACAGGGATGCTGATCTGGCTGCTGATTGCCGACGGTTAGAGCGCAAACTCAAACAAGTCACAGAGGAACGCAATAGCTGGAAGCGTTGGTGCGAGGAAGCCGAGGCCAAGCTCGCCGCCCTCGAGCCCGAG
>DATKVP010000224.1:0-2082 GCA_035530015.1 Anaerolineae bacterium
AACCCCACCCTGCCGCCTGGGATGACCTTGCTCAGGTTCCTGCGAGATGAACTCAGATTGACGGGCACCAAGAACGGCTGCAGCACAGACCACTGCGGTGCTTGCATGGTGCTGGTGAATGGAAAAGCCATCAAGTCGTGCCTCCTCCAGGTTGGTCGACTACACAATGCCGAGATCCTCACTATTGAAGGGCTCTCCGAGCCGGGGGTTCTGCACCCTATTCAGGCTGCCTTCCTGGCAGCGGGAGCGGTGCAATGTGGCTTCTGTACCCCTGGCATGATCATCGCTACCAAGACCCTACTGCACACTAACCCGGGCCCCACGGAAGAGGAAATCCGAGAGGGCCTCAAGAACAACATCTGTCGCTGCACCGGCTACGTGAAGATCATAGATGCGGTCAGGCTGGCCGCCCTCTGGCTGGAGCATCCCGAGCAGATGCAGATCACCTCGGGGGGCGGCTACGGAGAATCGGTCGTCGACCTGGACGGCGTCGCCAAGGTGCAGGGCAGCCTTCGCTTTGCTGATGACCTCTACCTGCCAGACATGCTGCACGCCAAGGTTCTGTGGAGCGCCCATCCCTACGCGCTGATCAAGAGTCTCCATACCACGGCTGCCGAGGACGTGCCTGGTGTCGTACGAGTGCTCACCGCGGCTGACGTCCCGGGCCACAATGGCTTTGGACCGCTGAAACAGGATCAGCCCGTCCTCTGTGGAGACCGCGTACGCTTTGTGGGAGACGCGGTGGCCCTGGTGTTGGCAGAGACTGAGGCAGCAGCCGCTGAGGCGCGCGACTTGACAGAGGTGGAGTATGAACCTCTCCCCGGAGTCTTCTCTCCCCAAGAGGCCCTCGAGGCGGATGCTCCCCAACTGCACACCGAGGACAACCTGTGTAAGCATCTCTTGCATACAGTTGGCGACGTGGACGAAGGTCTAGCCCAATCCCACTTGGTGGTGGAAGGACACTTCGAGACCCCATTTGTCGAGCACGCCTATCTGGAACCGGAGTCGGGCGTGGCCCATTGGGTGGGCGACGTCCTGCATCTCACGGTGCCTACCCAGTTTCCCTTCGAGTTGAAGATCCAGCTGGCGAAGGTCTTGGGTGTGCCAGAGGACACCATACGCGTGCAGACCACACCGCTCGGGGGCTCCTTCGGCAGCAAGATCGATGCCATCGTGGAACCCCTCATAGCGCTGGGAGCGTACGTCACCCGAAGGGCAGTCAAGCTGACTCTGACCAGAGAGGAATCCCTGAAGCGCAGCGTCAAGAGACATCCATATTCGATGGACTACCGTGTAGGCTTCGACAGAGAGGGCAAACTCATGGCGGTGGACGCCAAGCTGCTGTCCGACACCGGCGCCTACGCCAACCTTGGCCCCCGAGTCATCGACCAGGCGTGTATCTTCGCCTGCGGCCCCTACGAAGTGCCGAACCTGCGTGTCGAAGGATGGGCCACCTACAGCAACAATGTCAACGCTAGTGCTTTCCGCGGTTTTGGCATCAACCAGGCTGCTGTGGCTATTGAGTCCCTGCTTGATGAAGCGGCGCATAGACTGAAGATCGATCCGTTTGACCTACGCTACAAAAACGCCCTGAAAGAAGGAAGTACTACGGCAGCAGGCGAGATCCTCAAACGCAGCGTCGCGATCGAGGAGACGATCACTGCGGCTCGCGAGGCCCTGGAAGAGGAACTGAGCCAGATCAGGAGGATGGTTACTCCCGGCATGAGGCTAGGGGTCGGTGTCGCCTCCGGCTTCAAGAACGTGGGCGCAGGCAAGGGCAAAGTAGACGATGCCGGGGCGATCTTCAGTCTACTCCCCGGCGGGAAGGTCCAGCTGAGGGCTTCCGCAGTGGACATGGGACAGGGTATCCGCACGACACTGGTGCAGATCGCCCGGCAGGTACTGCCCTTGCCCGAGGACAATTTGGAGCTGATCACCGGTGACACAACCCTGACCCCCAAGCACGGTGGCGCCGTCGCGCAGAGACAGACCTTGATCAGCGGAAACGCCGTGATGGAAGCGGCGAAGAGATTCAGGACTGAACTCTTGCACGCTGCCGCCACAGTCCTCGCCGCACCCGCA
>DATKVP010000225.1:0-2541 GCA_035530015.1 Anaerolineae bacterium
GAGATCGACGGAAGCCTGGTTCACAAGGCACGCAGAGACGAGGTTGGACGAACATGAATGGGGAGGCCGACTGGGGCAACCCACTCTATATCATCGTAAACGCGATTGCCTTTTGCCTGGTCCCTTTGACCATTACTTACATCGCCGCACGTATGGGGAGGGTGCCCATTCGGCGTCTGCTCGACAGGCACTGCGAACTGGTGGTCTCGGGGCTGCTCCTCATCGTCGCCTGGCTCGTCTACTCCAGCACGGGGCCTTCCTGGGCTCCCATCCTCATCGTCGGCCTGGCTGTCATTGTGATCCTCTTGCGATACGAATATACAGTGACCAAGTTCAGTGGGCAGACGGGAGGGTTCTCCGGCAATCGTGACGGTCCCTACGACGACCCCATCGAATGCGAACCACTTCACCCTGCCTGGAAACCCATACAGGGGGCAAAATGGATCTGGAGAAAGAAGAAACCAAGCGACGAGGAGGCCCAGCGAGGGCAGACCGTCTGGCATCGCCTCGACTTCTGGCTTCTTCGGTCCAGCCACGGGTTGGCCAGTGCGACCTTGACACTGATGGTCGATGATTGGGTCAACGTGTACGTCAACGGACAGCTCGTGGCGGAGAACATCCGCTCTTCTCAAGTCCCGACCACGGTGTACTTTGCGCCTTTTCTGCGGAGATGGAACAACGTGATACACATGGAGATCACCAATGACCCGGGTAAGGAAGGCGCAACAGGCGAGGAGAATCCAGCAGGGATCGTCTACGCTCTGAGGGTCGCTTGAGAGGATTCATGCGGGTTCCTGGCTCGTGCTGCACTCCCCAGCACAACAGCGTGTTGAGACGAGCGATGTTGGGGAGATCGACGCGCTGGTCCAGAGGGCGCGCGGAGACGGTCATCCTGCGCGCAACCCAGGCTGGAAGGGGAACCTGTGGCTAGTTTCAGCTTGCGGCAGGAAGCCCTTTGGGCGCCACTGGGTGATGGTCGGACACAGTATGGTCGTGGGGACAAACCTCGGCCTAATGCGCCAGACGGGGTGACCAGGTGGAAAAACGCCCACCCCATCACTAGTAGGGCGGCTTCTGATACAGAAGCTCCCTCACCACAAGGAGTTGGACCATAATGAGCTCGAATCAAGAGGATACGGCCAATCTACCGATCAGGTGTAGTCTCACACTCGCATATGCAATCTCGCTAGTGATCGCCGCCATCATGGCCATCGCCTCTGTTGCCGGTCTCCTGTACCAGAGTACGATCTATCCGACGGACGAACTGCGTCAGTCGTTCGTAGCCAATGACGTGGTCAATCTCCTGATCGGACTGCCAATCCTGCTCGGTTCGATATGGCTCGCGCGCCGCGGCAAGCTCGTCGGGCTGCTGTTCTGGCCGGGCGCGCTTTTCTACGTGTTTTACACCTATCTCGTCTACGTCCTGGGCATGCCGCTCAACGTGGCCTTCGTGTTGCATCTCACGCTGCTCACGTTGAGCGCATACGCGATGATCGGCCTCGTCGCGTGCATCGATGGGAAAGCGGTACAAGACCGGCTCACCGGCGCTGTGTCAGAGAGAGTCGGAGGGGGCGTACTGGCCGGTCTCGGCATCCTGTTCTTGGTGCAGGTCGCCGGCGTGTTGGTGAACGCTCTCCTCAGCCAGACGCCGGTCCCCGCAGCGGAACTCGCGCTCCACGTCTCCGACTTTCTGATATCCCCGGCGTGGGTGATCGGCGGAGTGCTGCTTTGGCGGCGCAAGGCCCTCGGCTACGTGACCGGCCTGGGGCTGCTCTTCCAGGCCAGCATGCTCTTCGTCGGGTTGATCGTCATATTGGCGCTACGGCCCTTCATGACCACGGCGCAGTTCGTGCTGAGCGACGTCCTGGTGGTCTTTGTCATGGGCATGGTGTGCTTCGTTCCCTTCGCCCTCTTCGTGCGCGGCGCTGTCAGAAAGTAGCTCGTTGCGCAGCTGGCGTAAGCGAACGGGGTGACGGGTAGAGGCGTTCCTGGCCTTCAGCTAGACGCCCCTGCGGACGTCGTTGCGATAGTCTCGAAACCCGGCGCTCGTCGCCGAATGGTTGAGCAACATATAGGGAGTTAGGCGATGAAAACTCTTATTGTCTACGACTCGCTCTACGGGAATACGGAGAAGATCGCCCAGGCCATCGCTGAGGTCATTGGGGGCGAGGTCAAATTGGCCCGCGTGGGCGAAGTGGATCTCTCCGAGCTGAAGACGCTCGACCTTCTAGTAGTCGGCGCTCCCACCCACGCTGCCAGGCCGTCGCCGGCGACGCGAGAGTTCCTGGACAAAGTCGAGGCGCGTGCCCTGAAGGGCGTCAAGGTGGCTGGCTTCGATACCAGGCTCACAAACAGATGGGCCAGAATCTTCGGCTTTGCCGCGCGAGGGATCGCCAACGGCCTGAAGAAGAAGGGCGGGACTCTCGTGGTATCGCCAGAACCCTTCTACGTGGATGGCAGCGAAGGCCCCCTGAGCGAGGGCGAACTGGAGCGGGCTGGCGCCTGGGCCAGAGAGCTCGCTCGGAAAGCAGAGTAGTTCGC
>DATKVP010000226.1:0-6263 GCA_035530015.1 Anaerolineae bacterium
CTGGTGTTCTACGCAGCCTACGCGTCGCGAAGGGAACCGATGAAGGAACCTTTCAAGATCATCCATCAGGAGATAGTTTCTACCGGGAGGTACTCGGTTCTCATCCCTGTGGCTGATGAACTCCAGGCCCGACTCCTGGGCACGCTGGCTGCACCCATTGCGCGGGAGAAGAACGGCGAGGTATTCGCTCTGCACGTGGTCCGCGTGCCAAAGCAGCTGGGCATTGCAGATGGCCGCTTCTTCCTCAAGCACGGGAAACCCATCCTGGAGAGCGTAATCACCCAGGCGAAGGAGCTGGACGTGCCGGTGAACACCATGATCCGCTTCGGGCGAGACGTGAGTCAGGCGGTCATCGACACAGCCCGCGAGCGCAACTCGGACCTGATTCTGCTCGGCTGGCTCGGTACTACCAGTAGCGAAGGCAAGGCCTTCGGCAGCGTCATCGATGCAGTGAGCAAGAACCCTCCCTGCGACGTGGCGATGGTGCGGTTCAGGGAGCGAGAGGAACTGCGTGAGATCCTGGTGCCGATGGGTGGCGGTCCCAACTCGTCGCTGGCGCTGGAGCTGGCCGTGATGCAGGCGAGAGAGTATGGAATAGCGAACGGTCTCCAGCCCCACGTCACTGCTCTGTATGTCGCCCGGGGTGAGGATCCGCGACTCGTCGAGATGGGGAATCGAATTCTGGCCAGGGCCATAGCCCCCTTCGACTATCCTATTGAACCCAGGGTGATCGCTGCTCCAAGCATCCTCGAGGGCATACTTCGGCAGGCAGAGGAATCCAATCTGGTGGTGCTCGGAGCCTCTGAAGAAGGCATGTTCGAACAACTCCTCTTCGGTGCGCTGCCCGAGAGGGTAGCCAGGGAATGCTCCAAGACCGTCATGATCGCGAAACGCTACCAGGGACCCGTCAAGTCCTGGATCCACAGGCTGCGCCCTTCAGGATAGGAGAAGGCGACAACCCAGTGGCCAGGCCAAGTCATCTACCCCAGATGTCAGCCCCCGTCACATCCTGACCGTCTCTCGTGGCGCCGGTCTCCTGCATGGCGCGGTAGAAATCCTCATCGTAGGTCCGCGTCTGGACCACGACGGGCATGGGCACGGCATGACCCATGAGCAGAACCTGCTGGCGGGTGTCCAGACTCGCCAGAGCCCCACGTAAGAAGGTGCGGCCACTCATTCCCGTAAGCACGGCGTCGATGTCCCGCTCCTCGGCCAGCAAGCCCGTGACGCGAGTTCCCAGTTGAGACATGACCTCAGGGTCGATGCCGCTGGGTCGCTGGTCCACGACCATCAGCGTCACATTGTACTTGCGCATCTCCCTGGCAATGGTGCCGAAGATGGTCTGCCTGGCTACGGACGGACTGAGGAACTTGTGGGCCTCTTCCAGCGTGATAACCAGTTGAAGGGGTCTATCGGCCTCAGCTCTGGTCTCCTCGAAGCGCTCGATCTTCTGTTGGTATAGTCTGCGGATCCGCCGCGTGACGATGTTCGCCACCAGCATGTAGTCCAGAGGAGTGTCATACCTCCCGAATTCGAGGATTATGCTGCGTCCCCTACCCAATGCCGTGACCATCTCGTCGATCAGAGAGAAGGGCACCTGATCCTGGAGATACCCTCTGCGTTGTACCCCCTTGAGCTTCCGCTGCAGCGCCCGTGTGGCCTCAGGATGAGCCCCAGATGCCTGGCAGAAGTCCGCGACGCCATCGGCAGACATGCCCAGCAACTGGCGGAGCCAGTCCCTCCCGTACTGATCTCCCAACAACCCCGCGGTGGCGGCCGTTGTCGCCGTCAAGTCCAGCTCGTCGGCCAGGAGCATGACATCCTCAGCTTCCACCTGGTTCAGCCCGACGGTGAGCGTCACGTCTACGTTCCGTCGTGCAGCCGCCTCAGCATCAAGAGAATAGACCAGGATCTGAGACCCGAAGAGTTCCCGCAGACCCTTCACCCAGTGACCATCCTCTGTCTGCTTGTCGAAGGCGTATTCGCTATGCATATCAAGTATCAGATTCGCCGCCGCGCGTGTCTTGAGCACGCCGCTCAGCAGAATGCGAGCCAGGAAGCTCTTGCCGGTGCCAGACTGGCCGAAGATGCCATTGGAGCGTTCCACGAACCTGTCGAGCCGGACACAGATGGGTATGTCCATGGGCACGGGGGTACCGATGGCGAAGTTCGTACCACCCTCCTTCCCGAACACGGTGGCGAAGTCCATCTCATTCGCCTTGTAGAGGGATGAGAAGTGCATCGGTATGGTGCGGACGCGTTGCGGGCCCCTCTGCTCGTCCAGCTCGGCGGCCATGTCCAGCATCAGCATGGGCTTGACTTCCACCGTCGCAAAGGTCCCCGTGCCCACCAACGCCTCACTCACCAGAGGTGGCGCATCGTCAGGAGGAGACGCCAGGAGCCGCGGATCGGTGACCCGCAACTGCATATCGGAGATCATGCCAAAGTAGCGGTTCGCCCGCCCCTCGACAACGACCAGTTCGCCGATACGCAAGTCCTCAGTTGAGCACCGTGCATCCAGCCGCACCGTCAGACCGGTGTTGTAGGCACCATCGGTCACCAGACCCAGCCGCCTGCGCTTCATGGCGTCGACGCTCCTCTCGAAGACGGTCCAGACCCCTGCTCGATGCCGTAGAGAACGGCCACCAACCGGTCGTAGTCCTGCTTGAGGAGCTGGGCTATCTCGTGCGCTGCCACCCGCAACCAGTCCTCATCGGTGCCTCTCTCCCGATAAACTCGCCTCACATGACTGGCCAGCAGCTGCTCCGAGGGGACCGGTCCTGATGCACCCAGCAGAAGGCGGAAGTAGTACAGATCTTCCGTAAAGCGTGTCGATTCCTCAGCATTGCAGCTCCGCACGGAGAAATGGAGAGGCGGAGGCTGTGGAGGCAGGCCCTGGAGGACGACGCCTCCCTCCATCGCGCCCACCGTGAGACACGTGAACTCAGTGCGCAGAACATGCGCCAGCTGAGGGTTTTCGTGGTACACGCGATCGTCGTACACCTCATCGGTGCTCCTCCGCACCGCTGGTCTCCCTGGATCCAGGCTCCTGGTCTCACCATAGCAGACCACCCCGTACAGATGGCTCTCGTGAGAGACCTCGACCTTGAGGAGGCTGCCCAGGGCCGGGGGGCGTCCCAACTCCAGGCTCTCTGAAACGAACTGGACGCTCGTACTCTCGACAATCTCGCCTATTCTCATACGGCGCGCCTTCTCTTGCTTTGAGCCTTAGCCGACTCCAGATAGACCAACCCCTTGTCCGCCAGAGCTCTCTGTATCATGACTTCAATCACCCGTCGATCCGCACCCGAGATGACCGCCTGCTCGTGGGCCTCCTGCAAGGCCGGGGGATAAGGCGGATGAATGGCGCTCCTGAGACACTGATCGTAGATCAACGACTGTACCAGATCCAACATCTTGGGGCCGTTGGTCACCCACCGAGGAGCCTCTAAGCGGACCACCTCGCCTCCCACGCTCATGTAGAAGAACTCGATGCGATGAGTCCCATAGCGATCCAGGATGGCCGACCTGCTCCCAAATACATCGGAGCGCTCACCCTCGGCTAGAAACCCGAATAGCTCCCGGTCTGAGATCCCCGCCAGCGTCCTGCAGAATCGAGAATCTTCCGATGAGGGACAGTTCTCACAATCCACCCTCTGCCGTGGGCAGAGCCAGACCCTCAGTGAATTGATCATGTCGCGAGCGCCCGGGTAGCTGATATAGCTGACTACCGGGATGCCGCGCTCGAGGAACCGGTCCAGGTAACCCAGAAACTCCCCCAGAAACTGCTGCTGGACGAAGGAAGGATCCTCACTCTGCAAGCCCCACGTTATGAGAGACCCATCTCTCACGGCGACGAAAGAAACGTCCCGAACTAACTCGCTCCCTTCCCACAAAGCTCGTACTTCAGCCAGGCACATCTTCGCGCTCAAGCGGTTTCCCTCCACCGGCACAGTCCGCACACGAGGATCCAGGTACAGGTCGTCGTCCCGGAAGTAGAGTCGCGGTGAGGAGTCTAGTACCGCGGAGGGGTGCTGTCCGTAGGTGAGAACAACGTGTCCTGCGTTGATGACGTAGAAGCGAACGGGGCTATGTCTGTCTGGAGCGATGAATGAGCCATCCGCAGCCACGACGCTGAAATCCTGGGGGCACGGGGCCGGTGCCCGAGTGCCAGCAACGCTGCCGCCTGGGACAGCCACCAGCCAAGGCAGACGCACGGTGCGTTCTTCCAGCTTGGCTCGCAGTTCCGCCGCATCAACCGATGCCATAAGCTGTCGGGCTCGCTCCAACGATCGGCGCCGGTCGTCCGCTGCCGACGCCGTCGCCATCTGCGCTATCTGCTCACCGAGCAACCCGAGCTTCAACGGCATGTTTCGCGCTCAACGCAAGACTCTCTTGTCACCTACCCTCTTGGTGATTCGTTGGTCATCCAAATGCTCCATCAGAGCGAGAGCGTACTTGCGGCTGGCCCGAAACAGGTCTCTGACCTCCGCCACAGTGATGCTGTCCTCATCTCTGATGTGCGCCATCACACGCTCTACCATCTCATCGTAGGTATCGCGCAAGAAGATCACACTCTCACTCACGCGCACCAGACGGCCATCCTCCACCAGGAAGCTCAACAACTCCGGGCCGACAGCAGCCTCACACTCTGGCACAGACGGAGTAGCATAGGGGCTCTCCGCGAATCTCGCCAGCAACTGTTCTATCCGCCCCTGTTGCTCCGCGCTGAACCTGACCTGGTGCTGAGGGAGCCTCACGGCCGCTCCCTCCTCGGTAAGCCTATCCTGCAAACTCGCGTGAGCCAACAGCGCATTGAAGACCTTCGTGGGCAGGTCTAGCCTGCTCTTCAATTCCTCCCTCGGCATGCCCGACCGTAGCGGATACCGGGCGTGGTACTCGTCGAGGACACCACCGATTTGGCTCAACAGCTCCTCGTAGCCAGCTGTGGACATCATGAACCGATCGCGTGCCAGCACCCCTGCACCCGTCGAGCCACCCACGCCGAGCAGGAGGACCTCTGATCTGCTCAGTAGCTGCGAGAGAGCCTCCCGGCCCTCGTCCTCGGGCAAGCCGCTCTCGGCCAGAAGCTCACCGAGCTGTCGGGGACGGCCGTCCCCGAGGCCCTGCAACAGTATGTCCTCCGGACTGCCGAGCGACAGGGCCTCCAAACGCTGGATCACTGGTACACGAAAGCGCCGGTGACGACGCCGCGGGACGGGATCGATCACGATCCCGCCACCGATAGTCAGGCTGGGAGAAGGCTGGCGAATGATGAAGTGATCGCCTCGCCCCAGTGCCGCCCGGTTCGCAAGGCGGAACTGAACCCAAGCCTCCTGGCCCGGTTGAATGGCCTCGTCATCGAGCAGTCGAACGTGTGCCGCGATCTCCGAGGACCCACCGTAGAACTGGACCCGCACATTCTGCTTGAGCGGCCGGGGAGCGCTGGCCAACAGGCGGACCCGCGCGTCTATCAATCTGCTGCTCTTCAGCTGACCCGGTAGAGCCAGGACATCGCCACGTGCCACCTGATCGCTGCTAACCCCACCCAGATTGACTGCCACCCGCCCACCTGGAGCAGTAGCATCCAGTTTCTGGTTGTGGGTCTGGAGACCTCGAATCCGCGCCCTGACTTCAGAGGGTAGGATCTCGATTTCCTGCCCAACGTGAAGGCCGCCGTCTACCAGCGTACCGGTGACCACCGTGCCGAACCCTGCCATAACGAACACTCTGTCTACAGGAAGACGCGGCTTTCCCAGGTCTCGCTTCGCAGGCACACGAACCAGAAGTGCATCCAAGCTGGAGAGGAGTTGAGGCAGTCCCTGGCCCGTCACGGCGGAGACTGGCAGAATCTCGGCATCGAATAGCTTCGTCTTCTTGAGCAGCTCCCTCACATCCTCGATCACCAACTCCAACCACTCTTCGTCCTCCGCCAGGTCGGATTTGGTGATGGCGACGACCCCGTACGGGAGTTCCAGAAGATCGAGGATGTCCAGATGTTCTCTGGTCTGAGGCATGATGCCTTCGTCTGCGGCGATGACGAGAAGCGCAGCGTCGATGCCCCCAATGCCGGCCAGCATGTTCTTGATGAAACTCTCGTGACCAGGGACATCGACGATGCTCACCACGGCCCCGCTGGGGAGAGTCAACCAGGCAAAGCCCAGATCGATGGTCATCTCCCGCTCCTTCTCCTCCTTGAGCCGATCGGGATCTATGCCTGTGAGAGCCTTGACGAGAGCGGACTTGCCATGGTCAACGTGCCC
>DATKVP010000227.1:0-13308 GCA_035530015.1 Anaerolineae bacterium
CACGTGCGAACTGTATAGCAGCCTCTCATTGCTGCCATTCGCATTGATGGTGTAGACGCCCCACGGAGTCGTCCAGCGCGAGAACGCCACCTGGCTCCCATCTGGCGACCAACTTGGGTCCATACCCCGTGTCAGCAGAGATAAGCCTGTTCCATCGGCGTTCACCATGTAGATGTCACCACCACTGGCCACCTGGAAGACGAAACGGTCTCGCAGCCCCGGCCTTGGTGCAGGAGGAACTGGCGCCACCGATTCCGATGGCCGCGCGGGCTCCGACGTAGGCGTTGGAGGCGCCGGACTCGACGTGGAGGTGCTCGTCGGTGACGGTGGCTCTGTCGCTCTGGGGGTCGGGGTGGCAGTACAGGCTGCTGTGGGAGACTGTTGTTGGGCTCTGGTGGGCAAGGGGATGATGGTTGGCTCGGGGGGAACCTCCTGGCCACACGCCGCCAACAGGAACACCATCGCCACCATACAGGGAAGCAAGCTCAGCACTCTTACCTTAGTCACAGACCCCTCCTACTCGTAGCGCAACGCATCGATGGGATTGAGGCGCGACGCTCTCAGCGCAGGGTACAAGCCGAAAACCACCCCCACCACCAGGGAGAAAGTGGTGGCAAGCACGATGGACTGCAGGGACACCACAGTAGCCAGATCCTCTGACAGCTGGGATACTCCCTGAGACAGAAGGAACCCCAGGGCGATGCCCGCACCTCCACCGAGAAGGCTCAGGACCATGGACTCTACCAGGAATTGCAGAAGGATGTCACGCCGTTTGGCTCCCACCGCCTTGCGGATGCCGATCTCCCTAGTACGCTCCGTCACGGAAACCAGCATGATGTTCATAATGCCTATGCCTCCCACCAGGAGAGAGATGGCCGCCACGGCCCCGAGGAAGAGGGTCAGTATGCCGGTCACCTCCTCCATGATGGCCACCAGATCGGCCTGACTGAGCACCGAGAAGTCGTCGTCGTCCTGGAAGGAGATGTCGTGCCTGCGTCTCAGCAGCTCGTTGATCTGTTCGCTCGCGAGGTCCATGCTCTGATCTGCCGATGCTTGCACGTAGATCATCGTGACCATGAATTCGCCAGCCCGATTGCGCTGTTGGGGATAGAGCCGGGACTGCGCGGTCGAGATGGGTACGTATATGTATCCGTCCTCGCTGCCCATCATGCCTGCGCCCTTCTCCGCCAGGACGCCAACGACTTTGAAAGGAACACGGTTGATCCTGATCGTCTGATCCAGGGGGTATCCGTCTTCCCCAAAGAGCTGCTCCGCAACGCTGGAGCCCAGGACAGCCACTCGCGCTCTGCGGTCTACATCCTGTGTGGTCAGGAAGCGCCCGAGGACCACCTCGAGGTTGCGAACGAGGTCGTGTTCGCTCCCCACCCCCGCCGTGGTGGCTGTCAGGTCCTCGCCATCGTAGCTCACAGACGTACTTCCTTCCATCATAGGAGCCACAATGGCGGCATCCGGCACGTTCATTGGGTCGGCCATGGCCTCGGCGTCTGTGTAGGTCAGCGAGGGGTTGAACTCAAAGCCGCCAGTCTCCGTGATCTGGCCCGGGAGGATCATCAACAGATTGGAGCCCGCGCTCTGGATCTGCTCCGTGATCGTCTTCTGCACGCCCTGGCCGATGGAGAGGAGGGCGATGACCGCTGCCACACCGATGATCACACCCAACATGGTTAGCGAGGAGCGCATCTTGTTAGCGCTCATCGCTCCTGTGGCCACCCTCAGACTGTCAACTAGATCCACGATTTGCCTCCTGGGAGACGGGTGGCGATGCAAGGAGCTCCTCATCTGCAATGCGACCATCGTGCAGGTGTAGTATGCGCTGCGTCTCGCTGGCGACGTTCCGATCGTGGGTCACAAAGACCATCGTGATCCCCTTTTCCTCGCCGAGGTGCTTGAAGATCTCCACGATCTCGGCGCCAGACTTAGAGTCGAGGTTGCCGGTGGGTTCGTCAGCCAGGATGATCGATGGGTCGTTGACCAGCGCCCTGGCGATCGCGACACGCTGCTGTTCCCCTCCGGAGAGCTCGTTGGGATTGTGATGGGCCCGGTCGCTCAGCCCCACTGCCTCCAGCGCGGCCATGGCTCGCTCCCGTCGATCCGCGCGCCCTCCGTAGAGCAGAGGCAGCTCGACGTTGCGCAGGGCCGACGTGCGAGATAGCAGGTTGTAGCTCTGGAAGACGAACCCGATCTTGCGGTTCCTGATCTCCGCCAGCTCGTCGTCATCCAGATCCTTCACATCAATGCCATCGAGGTAGTAGGCGCCGGTGGTGGGCTGATCCAGGCAGCCGATGATATTCATCAGCGTGGACTTTCCCGAACCAGACGGACCCATAATGGATACCCACTCGCCTTCCCCTATTTCGAGGGAGACTCCGCGCAGGGCACGCACCTCTACCTCACCCATCATGTAGACCTTAGTGACATTCTCTATCTTGATCATGACCTCCAATCCAATACCTGGCGGAGCGTACATACCTGCACCGCTGCCTACGACATGCCGCCGGCACGCAGTCGGTCTCTGATGTCCGATCCGCCCACCACCACCTGATCACCGTCATCCAGACCCCTCAGCACCTCGGTGTAGCTGGCATCCTGAATGCCGATCTCTATCTCCACACGCTCGATCTCGTGATCCGTCAGCCTTTCCACATAGAATGCGCCGGTGTCTCTGTCTACGGAGATGGTCCTGCTGGGCACCAGCAGAACGTTCTCCCGGCGCTGCGTCACGATGGTGATGTTGGCCGTCATCCCCGCACGCAGCGGCACAGCCGTCGCCTCGAAGCAGACCCGGACCGAGTAGCTAACCGCGCCCAGGTTCTCGGTGGCAGCAGGAGAGATGAATTCTACGCGCCCCTGGATTTCCTCGTCGGGGAAAGCATCCAGGGCCATCCTGGCCTCCTGCCCCACCTCCACCTGGCCAATGTCGATTTCGTCAATGTACACGTCCACATACAAACCCGAGGGGTCTATGAGCGTGATCATCGGCGTCCCGGGCGCCACCTGCTCGCTCACCTCGCCGCCAACAAAGGCCACCGTTCCGTCGAAGGGAGCCATGATCGTCGCCCCGTCCAGTTGCAGCTCAGCCAGTTCCAGCGAAGCCCGGGCCTGGTGCACAGCCACCTGGGCCATGGCTAGGTCCTCTTCGCTCGCCCCTTCCAGCAAACTGCCTAGCTGACTGCGGGCCTGAGCCACCGCCGCCTCTGCGGCGCGAAGCTCGCTCTCGGTTGGGCCCTGCATGGCGATGCTGTACGCCGCTAGTGACTGTTCGTAGTTGATGGTGGCTTGCTGCAAACCCACCGATTGCGGAAGGGCTCCGATGCCTCCTACCCAGGCATACTGATCGTACAGTTCCTGCGCCTCTTGGAGAGCGATTTCGGCCCTTCGAAGGTCCGCCTTGGCCAAGGTGATCTCGTCCTCAGTGGGCCCCTCTTTCAGCCTGATCGATGCGGCCTCTGCGCTAGCCAGATTGGCCCGCGCCGCCTGTATATCGTCTGCATCAGCCCCGCCCAGGATTTTCGCCTGACTGGCCTCTGCGTTGGTGAGCGCTAGCTGGGCCTGCGTTACCCCAAGGCCTAATTCCGCTGGATCCAACTCGGCCAGGACTGCGCCCTCGCCTACCTCATCTCCTTCGGACACCGTCACGGACCGCAGTGTTCCCCCGGTGCGGAACGACAGCGTGACTTGCGCCTCAGGCTCCACGCTCCCTGTGGCATCGACGGTGGCCTCGATATCTCCTCGCTCGACGGTCACGGACTCGACATCCTCTGCCGACACTCCGGGCTTCCCCGCACCCTGCTGGATGAACCAGTAGCCGACTACCCCCGCTGCCACAAGGATGGCAGCGATGATTACCACTCTTCGCATCGTCTTCCCTCTCACCTGATATAGAGCCCCACACAAGACAACGGTACACCGGCGTAGTTTATTCGGACAGCCGCAATCCGGCGTACCGCCGGGGACCGTGGGATGCCACACACCCCGCAGGTGTGACCGACGCCCAAGGGCCTCGGTGGTCCCCCATACATACCACTATGCCAGAAGGAAACGCCGATGTCAAACTCATGCCCCGACAAGATGCCACGGAAGCGCGCCCTGTCGGGCCGCTCAATGAGCCTTAGGAATCCTCGCCCTACCTCATTCCAGCCTAGAAAGCCGAACCGGCGAGCATCCCTAGCAGACTTGGCGCCAGTCCTACCGCCGCCGTCAACACCCAATAGCTGATGGTGCCAACAGCGGTCTTCAGCGTCGTGGAGCGAGTGGTCAGCGTCAAGCCGATCGCCACCAGCAACAGGTGCCAGGCCAGAAACGGATCCACCTGGGATAGGAAGCCGTAGACTATGTTGCCTGCGTTCTGAGCCTGGTCGCTGCTCGCCACCAGAAACGAGAGGCCCTTGTTGAGCGGGAGCTCCCCGCTGACAAGAACGTATACGGCCTGCACGAGATCCCGTAGGGCGAATGGTAGCCAGGTCCACATGACCAGCGTGACCATCTGCCTGAACCTGTTGTCCGTACCGAGTAGATAGCTGATGAAGAACAACACCCCTGCCCGCAAGAGCCACGTCAGAACCAACCCCAGCGTTCCCAGCGCAATGCCCGTCCCTGCCAGGAATAGGGGCGATGTGAAGAGTTCCACGGTCGTCTGCACCTGGTCCGCCTGCTCCCCGGGTATCGAACCCGCTTGCGCCTCTATCTGCCTCTCGGCCTCCACCAGGCTCAACTCCGACAGCGCTGGCGCCGAGATCACCGTGACGATGATCAGCGACACCACGATTATCAACGCTGGAGCCAGCAAGAGCGACCATCGCGGCTCCCGTACAACGTAGCGCAGCGTCTTCTTCGGTTGATCGATCCATCCCCAGAGAGCGCGCCAGATCCCCATACTGTTCTGTTCCACAGCAGCATCCCTCCTCGACTTCGATACTGTACAGTGCCACCACTACTCAACGGTTTCGGAAGCCAAAGGTTCACCCCCTACAGGACCACCTGGCTCCTCGTCCCCTTTGCTGCACCCAACCGAGTTGGTCATCAAGTATACTATTTACACTAGTACAATTATGCCAATCCTCAGCACGCCTGTCAAGGTCCAGAATCATAAGAGTCTACTTATTCAGATAGTACAATTACTACACTCGACCGCAGACAGCACGCAAGTGCCAAGAAAACCAGCGTGGTCCACTTGAGCCCTTTCTCGTGGGGCGGCATCGCACAACAAAGCGCGTGGAGCTGGGGAGCCACGCGCTTCCTCCATACCTACACGAGCCCCGTGGGCAGTCTACAGCTCAGGCAGAGTCCGTTTCAAGACCTCATACTCCTCGAAAGCCCTGCCGCAACCGAGGGCTACAGCGGCGATCGCCTCGTCGGCGACATAGCAGGGGACGCCCAATTCCTGAGTAAGATAGCGGTCCAGGCTGCGCAGCAGCGATCCGCCGCCAGTCATGACCACTCCGCGATCTATGATATCCGCCGCCAGCTCAGGAGGGGTCTTCTCCAGCACACCTTTGACCGCCGAGACTATGGCGGCCAAAGGCTCAGCGATGGCCTCCGCCACCTCCGTTGAAGAGAGAGTCACGATCCTGGGCAGTCCAGCGACGACGTCTCTACCACGGACCTCCATAGTCAGTTCCTCTTCGAGAGGCATCGCGGCACCGATCTGGAGCTTTGTCTCCTCGGCTGTCTGTTCGCCGATCATGAGGTTGTACTTTCTTCTGACGTACGAAGCGATAGCGTCGTTGATCTTGTTGCCGCCTGTCCGGACAGCGCCTCCTACGACGATGTCATTCATAGCGATGACAGCCGCTTCGCTGGTTCCGCCACCGATGTCGACGATGAAATTGCCCGAGGGGGTGTCAATGGGCATCCCTGCGCCCAAAGCGGCAGCCAAAGGTTCAGGGATGAGATGCGCAATCTTGGCTCCTGCCTGCATAGCAGCGTCGTGGACTGCGCGTTTCTCTACCGTGGTCACGCCGATAGGTACGCTGATCATCACCTCGGGCTTGAAAAGCCGAACGCGCCCCACGATGCCCGATATGAAGTAGTGAAGCATCAGCTCCGTGACCACGTAGTCGGCAATGACCCCGTCGCGGAGCGGTGCCAGTACTGCAATGCTGTCGGGAGTGCGGCCCAACATAGCCTGTGCCTCTCGACCCAGGGCCACGATCCTGTTGTCATGAGTGGACAAGGCCACGATGGATGGCTCGAAGAGCACAATCCCTTTGCCCTTGGTCCAAACGAGCACGTTAACCGTGCCCAAATCCACACCAATCTGCTTGGAGAACATTTATGCTCCTTGTCAGGACGGAGCAGAGACCACCGTCTCTGCGCTATCCTCTATCACCCTCCATGTCCATTCTGGGACGACGTCGCTTGCGGCGAGCTACTTTCAGACGGACCCGGGAGCGGCGCAAAGCTGCCTGCAGACGAGCCATGTCTAGACCCTCGGGCTTGTCGCGATAGCGCCTCTCTGCCCGCTCTCTGGCTTCCTCAGCCCTTGCCATATCAATCTCACCAGCGGGCTCTGCAAGGCTGGCCATGACGATGGCCTTGTTGGCCAGGACCTCCAGATAGCCACCGTGGACGGCAAAGGATTGCTCGTCTGCTCCCTTCCTGACTCGGAGTTCTCCAATGCCCAGCGCCGCCAGAAGGGGCGCATGGTTGGGTAGAATACCCAACTCGCCATCAGCTCCCGGCGCGATCACCATGTCAACTTCATCGTCGGCATAGACGATCCGTTGCGGTGTCACCAACTCGAAGCGGAGATTCGCCATTCGCGGCCCCCTTATCCGGCCCCGGCCTCTCCCTCAGGCTGCGCCGCGGTCGTCGCCTCCACGGTTCCCGCCATCGTCCTCGCCTTCTCCACTGCCTCTTCTATGGCACCCACCATGAAGAAGGCTCCCTCCGGCAGGTCGTCGTGTTTGCCTTCCAATATCTCTCTGAACCCGCGCACCGTCTCACTGATGGGCACGTAGGCACCTCCTCGGCCGGTGAAGGCCTCGGCAACGAACATAGGCTGCGACAGGAAACGCTGTATCTTTCGCGCCCGGGAGACGGTCAGCTTGTCCTCCTCGCTCAATTCCTCGACACCCAGGATAGCGATCACATCGCTGAGGTCCTTGTAGCGCTGTAGCGTCCGCTGAACCTCTCGCGCCACCTGATAGTGGTCCTCGCCAACGATGTTTGGATCCAGAATTCGCGACGTCGATGCAAGCGGATCCACGGCGGGATACAATCCCTGCTCGGCGACGGAGCGCTCAAGGGCGATGGTGGCATCGAGGTGGGCAAACGTGGCCACTGGAGCGGGGTCCGAGTAGTCATCGGCGGGCACAAACACCGCCTGCAGGGAAGTGATGGAGCCCCGCTTGGTGGAAGTGATCCGCTCCTGTAGCTCACCCATCTCTGTGCCCAAGGTAGGTTGATAGCCAACGGCGCTCGGCATCCGACCCATCAGCGCCGAAACCTCCGACCCAGACATCACGAAGCGGAAGATGTTGTCCACGAACAACAAGACATCCTTACCCTGATCACGGAAGTGCTCGCAGATGGTCAGTCCGGCCAGTCCCACTCGCAGGCGAACCCCCGGCGGCTCGTTCATCTGGCCAAACACCAGGGCCACCTTGTCCAGAACTCCCGAATCCTGCAATTCGTACCACAGGTCATTCCCTTCACGAGAGCGCTCGCCAATGCCGCAGAAGACCGAAACCCCGCCGTGCTCCATGGCGATGGTATGGATGAGCTCCATGATCACGACCGTCTTTCCCACGCCGGCCCCTCCGAAGACCCCGGTCTTTCCACCTTTGGTGAAGGGTGCCACCAGGTCAATGACCTTGAGACCAGTCTCGAACACCTCAGTGCTGGTGCTCTGCTCCTCAAAGGACGGAGGCGCCTGGTGAATCGCTCGCCTCTCCTCGGTCTCGACGGATCCCCGACGGTCGATGGGCTCGCCCAAGACGTTGAGGAGGCGCCCCAGTGTGGCCTCTCCTACCGGGACCATGATCGGCGCTCCCGTCGCGACAGCTGCCATTCCCCGCTGGAGGCCATCCGTCGAATCCATAGCCAGGCAGCGCACCCAGTCGCCTCCCAGATGCTGCTGGACCTCCAGCACCAGCTTCCCGTCGCCGTCCCGCGGTATCTCTACCGCGTCGTAGATCTCAGGAAGCTGCTCCGAGGGAAACTGGATATCGACCACCGGACCAATGACCTGGATGATTTTCCCGTGAACTGCCTCTGCCATGGATAACAAATCCTCCCCAGAGATCGGCGCGCCTCGCCGGCTCTGTGTTTTCCCCTACCCTCTATCTCGCCGCCGCACGCGCTTTGGCCAAAGCCTCGGCGCCCCCGGCGATGTCCAATAGCTCCTTTGTTATGGCTTCCTGCCGAGCCCTGTTGTAGCTCAGAGTCAGGTCGTCCACTAACCCCTCGGCGTTCTCAGTGGCGGCACGCATAGCCACCATACGAGCGGAATGCTCGCTGGCCTGAGCGTCCAGAATCGCCTGGTAGATCTGCAGAACCGTGAAACCTTCGAGAACCTCTCCGATCACGGTCTCCGGGTCTGGCTCGATAGTGTAGGACAGGGTGCGCGTCGCGTCGGCAGCGGCCGGTTCGATTGGCAGCAACTGCTGCGTCACAGGACGCTGCACCATCGTGTTGACGAATTGTGTGTAGACCATGCACACCTGGTCGAAGACCCCGTCGAGAAAATCCTCGATGGCCAGGTGCGCTATGGGCGTGATGTCGGTCAAGGGCGGCTGATCGGGGATTCCCGAGAAATCCGCAACGATATCCCCACCATAGCGGTGCATGAAGTCTGAGCCCTTCCGTCCAATGGTGATGATTCGTACAGGGTTCGGTTGTCTGTGGAGAAAGGTGACAGCCTCTCGAATGACGCTGGTGGGCAACCCGCCGCACAGGCCCCGATCTGGCGTGACGAGGAGCAACCCCGTGTGTCTTATCTCTCGCTTCTCCAACAACGGGTGCAGCACCTTCCCTGCCGCCGGCTGGCTGGCAAGATAGGTGAGGATCTCGTGAGCCCTATCGGCATAGGGCCGAGAGGCCAGCACCCGCTCCTGAGCGCGCCTCATCTTGGAGGCAGAGACCGCCTCCATAGCCCGCGTGACCTGACCGATGTTGGTGACGCTGCGAATCCGTCTCCTTATTTCGCGCGCTGTGGCCAACTCTACTCCTCGCTATTCCTCACCCGAATCCCGTTCTCGCCACATGCTTGCCGCAATCGCCAGACGCGGATCAGTCTGGCTGTGAGGCTGCTACGAAACGCTTTCCTTGTACTCGGCAATAGCATCGCCGAGGCTGCCCTCGGTCTCCTGGTCGAGTTTCTCGGTCTCCATGATCCGGCGGCCGACCTCAGGGTGTACCGTGTCCATGAAGCGAAGGAACCCATCCGCCCATTCCCGAATCTGGTCAAGGGGAACGTCATCTGTGTAGTTGTGCGTGACGGCGTAGATGAGCATTATCTGCTGGTCCAGGGGCACCGGCTCATACTGAGGTTGTTTGAGTATCTCAGTCAATCGCTGCCCTCGTTCCAACTGATTCCTAGTTGCCTGGTCCAGGTCGGATCCGAACTGAGCGAAGGCAGCCAGTTCCCTGAACTGGGCGAGCTCCAACTTCAACTTGCCGGCGACGTCCCTCATGGCTCTGGTCTGTGCTTTGCCACCCACGCGGGAGACCGAAATGCCCACGTTGATCGCCGGGCGGATGCCAGCGTAGAAGAGATCGCTTTCCAAATAGAGTTGCCCGTCAGTGATGGAGATGACGTTGGTGGGAACGTAGGTAGTGATATCACCCAGCTGAGTTTCAATGATGGGCAAGGCTGTCAGGCTGCCGCCGCCGAAGTCGGGGTGCATCTTGGCCGATCTCTCCAGCAGTCGTGAGTGGAGGTAGAACAAGTCGCCAGGATACGCCTCTCGACCGGGAGGCCGGCGAAGCAAAAGTGATACCTGCCTGTAGGCCCAGGCGTGTTTGGTCAAATCGTCGTACACGATCAAGGCATCCTTGCCCTGCTCCATGAACTCCTCACCCATGGCACAGCCAGCATAAGGTGCGATGTACTGCAATGCAGCAGACTCGGAAGCTGACGCCACCACGACCACGGTGTGATCCATGGCGTCGAACCGCTCCAACATCGCCACCACCTGAGCCACATTAGAGCGCTTTTGGCCTATGGCCACATAGATGCAGATCAGATCCTTGTCACCCTGGTTGATGATCGTGTCCAGAGCCAGGGCGCTCTTACCCGTCTGACGGTCTCCAATGATGAGTTCCCGCTGCCCGCGGCCGATAGGAAACATGGAATCGATGGCCTTGATGCCGGTCTGTACGGGCCTGTTCACCGACTCGCGCACGGTCACGTTGGGTGCGATCCTCTCGACAGGGCGCAAGACATCGGCCTCGATGGGGCCCTTGCCATCGATGGGCATGCCCAACGCGTTGACCACTCGCCCGACGAGAGCGTCGCCAACGGGAACGGAGGCAATGCGGCCTGTTTGACGGACCTCATCCCCCTGCTCTATGTCGGTGTAGTCGCCCAGGATGATGATGCCGACCTGACCATGCTCCAGGTTCAGCGCCATCCCCAGCACACCACTCTTGGGGAACTCCACCAACTCACTGGCCATGACTGTCGCCAATCCCGTAGCCCTGACGATGCCATCGCCCACCTCGACCACGGTACCCACATCCACGGCTTTGAGGGGGGCCTCGAATCCCTCGATTTGCCGCCTGAGTACAGCGGCCACATCACCTGCTGGTGAGGCCATTGGCACCTCCTAGGTTCACTCTACTGTCTCTTGACGCCAAAGATGCTCCCGTGGCATCTGCACGGGGGGATGAATGGGCGCACAACACTGCACAAGTGCTCCCCGAAAACCACAACTAGAGCCCGCCGCATGCCAGACTGATGTCAGCGGTTACTGTCTGGAGCCCAAGGTTTGCGCAAGGGCATCGAGTCTACCCCTGACGCTACCGTCTATCACCTGATCGCCAACTCGGACTGCCACCCCGCCGAGGAGTGAAGGATCTACCTCGAAACGCAGCTCCAGTGGCTGCCCGAATCTGGTCTCTAGCCTCTCGCCCAGAGCAGTCTGCTCGTCTCCCGTCAGGGGAACCGCGCTGCTGACCTTCGCTGTCAGACTGGAAGATGTGGTTTCTCTCTCCACCATCATCCCAGGTCACCCACCTCGGAGATGAAATCCTGGATCAGACGCCGATGGGCTTTCTCATCCAAAGACTCTCCTACTACCTTGCCGGCTGCCGCCAGAGACAGCTCCACAATCTCATCCTGGGCCCCGGCCATTGCCTGACTTCGCAGCGCCGCCATCTCTTCCTCGGTCTTGGCCACCAACTCTTGAGCCTCCGTTCGTGCCTTCGCGAGGACTTCCTCCCTCGTCTTCTCGGCCTGCTCTCTGGCCTGAGCGAGGATGGAGCGGCGCTCCTCTCTGGCCTCCTCCAGCTGTCTCTCATACTCCTGCTTGGCGGTTTCAGCCTGGCTTCTGGCCGTCTCAGCTTCTTCCAGGTCACTCTTGATCTTCTCGCGACGCCTGTCAAGCATGTTCACAACGGGCTTGTACAGGAATATGCGAAGGAGAACGAGCAGGAGCACAAAGTTGATGATCTGGGAGATCAGGTATCCCAGGTTGATTCCCAGTCCCTCCAAATCGACCCTCCTTTCACCGACCGCGGCGCCACCCGCCGCTGCCGGCGTCTATGTCCCTCGACATAGATATAGCTCTACACGAATTTGATGATGAGGGCAGCAACCAGGGCGTAGATAGCTACCGCCTCGGCGAAGACGATGCCCAACATCATGTTGATCTGAATCTGAGCCGTGGCCTCCGGGTTGCGCCCGATGGCCTGCATGGCCCCTGCACCCAAGAGCCCGATGCCGATGCCGGGCCCAATGGCTCCGAGACCCATAGCTAGTCCCGCGCCCAGCAACTTTCCGAATTCTATCAAATCACCAGCCGCCAATTTAAGAACCTCCTTTCCTAGGATTAGTGTTCTTCACCTTCCGAACCATGGCCCATAGTGGCCATGCTCATGAAGACCAAAGTCAGCATAGCGAAGACGAAAGCCTGCATGAGTCCCACGAAGAGTTCTAGACCCATGAAAGGCACAGACACGAGATAGGGAATGATGAAAGCGAGCACAGCCAGTAGCACTTCTCCAGCAAAGATGTTGCCAAAGAGTCGGAAGGTGAACGAGATAATCTTACCCAACTCGCTCACCGCTTCCAAGGGCCCGACTATGAGGCCCAACACATCCTTGAAACTGATGAACTTGCTGAAGTATCGCGGACCCTGCGCTTGCACACCCACGACTTGCGTCATGAACACCGAGACTAAGGCCAGGGCCAGAGGGGTGTTGAGGTCTGTGGCCGCTGAGCGCAGGAAGGAGAACACGGTGTAACCGGTTCCGTGCTCGCCGGCCTCTTCAGCCTGAAGCAGGTTGACGTTGACTCCCAGGACGGACAGTTGCTGCACTTGATGGCCACCGCCATGGGCCTCGTGGATCAGCCCAACGCTGGCGAAACCAGGCAGGATACCCATCCAATTGGAAACCAGTAAGAAGATGAAGATCGTGGCCACCAGGGGAAAGAACTTCCTTCCCCGTTCGCCAGCCACACTCTCCGCCAGGCCCAAGAGCACACCCAGGCCCCACTCTACCAAGTTCTGCAGGCCCCCGGGAACCATATTCAGGTTCCGGGTCACAAGAATCGACCCTACTATCAGGAGCAGCATGGTCAACCAGGTAGCAAGCAGAGTATTGGTCACGGCAAAGCCCACGACCGGAAGAGTCAAGATCGGTTCCGCCGGGATAGATATCTCCGGCAGGACAACGGGCAGCTTGGTGGCCAGGACGGCCACAACCGCCACGACGACGACATAGATGAGGCAGCCCTTGCCAGTCATACAGCCGGGCAAGCATCCTTCCTCGCCCATCACAGGCTCCATGACATCTGACATCAATTCGTCCATACCCTACCCCCTCAGTCCTTGCCCTCCGTTGACTCCCTGGTAGTCTCCTCGAGAGCCCACATCACCAGGCGAGCTATGCTCCAACCACCGGCACCTATCCCCAACAGGATAAACGCCAAGGTGAACGTCGGCGCCGTGCCGAACCTGCCGTCCACCCACTGACCGAAAACCAGGCCGATGAGGATGAAGACGACCATCACCACGCCCACCTGGCCCGCCAGGCTCAATATGCGTAGATTGACACCCTGATTCACGATCGCTTCGCCTCATCCTGGCGGCGATGATACCCGCTCGATGGCACGCAAATTTC
>DATKVP010000228.1:0-3526 GCA_035530015.1 Anaerolineae bacterium
GATGTCAGTGAGGGTGCGCTGCGGTCACGCTATCAAGATCTGGTCGACACCCTGGACATCATGCCGTGTGACTACCGATACTTCCGGGGTGAGAAGAACCCCTTGGACATGTTGGTTCAGGCGGCCATGATGCTGGACAGACTCGAGAGGCAGTTCAAGGAGCCCTGAATGGAGCACTGGCGACCTCGCCAGTGCTGTCTACTATGTGTTACCCCCAGGCTGCTGGAAAGAGGGTCTATCAAGGGGCACAGTGACGTCCCCGTTCTTTTCCCGAGTGAAGCTACCGGAGACTCTCCCAGCAGCCTTTGTCGTTGGGGAGGACGTGGCATGCTGCTGCTCTCGGGGCACCGGCTTGATTGTGCGTGAGGCACCTTGGGCAGGACAACTAAGTGCCGCACCCCGTCGAAGTGTGCCGATTCGGCAGGTTTGTGATCGAATCCTTGACATTCGGGCTGCATTGTGCTATACTGCGATGTGAATCGGCAGTCATAGGAGGGCACATGAGGCCGAGAGTTGATGATCTTGATCGCGACATCTTGAAGTGCCTGATTGAGGACGCACGGATGCCCGCCGCTGAGATAGCTCGGCGCATAGGAGACGTCCCGCCCAGGACCGTCAGAAGCAGGCTGGCAGGACTGCTGGACAGCGGGTTGGTTTCCATCCACGCGGGCGCAGTGCCTGAAGCATTGGGTTTCGGTATCAGGGCTGACATCGTGATCGATGTCGACCCGGGCAAGATGAACGACGTGGCCGATAGGCTGTGTGAGTTGGACCAGGTCTGTTACGTTGCCTTGTCCACCGGCGATTTCGACCTCTCCGCTGCCTTCGTGACCACGGACATCGAGTCCTTTCGCACCTTCGTGACCGAGACTATCCACAAGATTCCAGGTATTGCCAGGACGAGAGTCAACGTTCTGACGAAGGTATTCAAACGTAGTTGCGACTGGCCTTTTCCTGACCAGTTGCCCTAGTGAATTGGCGCAGAGCCATGGATGATGAGATCTGCGCGACAAGAGTGAGCCGAGAGATGCGCCGGGGACCCTTTCAACCTCTACGAGAGGGTCGCTGAAGGCGCTTTTGTTGTCTCTGGAACCCAACACAGACAAAGGTCAGGGTAGAGTCTCTAGTTTTCCTTTGTGGAAGGAGGAAAGTAATGGCGCGTCTTCACGAGTATCAGGGAAAGGAGCTGCTCAAGAGACACAAGGTACCGGTGCCGCGGGGCGGGGTAGCCTCTACTCCTGAAGAAGCACGACGTCTAGCTGAGGAACTGGGCGGCGAGGTGATGGTCAAGGCCCAGGCCTGGGTCACCGGTCGTGCCAGCATGGGGGGCATCAAGAGAGCATCCACGCCTGACGAGGCGGAATCCGTGGCCAGAGAGATGTTGGGCATGGCGGTCAAGGGATTCACTGTGGAGCAGGTACTGGTGGAGGAGGGGCTCGACATTGAGCGGGAATTCTATGCCGGCGTGATCATAGACGACAGGGCGCGCGCCCCGCTGGTCATCTTCAGCAGCGTGGGTGGCACAGGTATCGAGGAGATCGCCCGCCAGCATCCGGACAAGGTTGCCCGCCTGGAGATAGACATCGTCGAAGGTCTCCAGGACTATCAGGCTCGCGACCTGGTGCGCAGAGCTGGCCTCCACGGCAAGCTACTGCGAGACGTTGGGAGCATGGTGGCCAACCTGTACCAGGTGGCGCGCACGGCTGAGGCTCGAGCGGCGGAGATCAATCCCATGGTGCTGACCACAGATGGCAAGCTGTTCGCTGCCGACTGTCGAGTGACGGTGGATGACTACGCAGTTTTCCGGCATCCGGAGCTAGGGATCGAGATCGCCCGTGAATTCGACCGGCCGCCCACCGAGTTGGAGAAGATCGCCTACCAGGTGGAGGCGAACGACTACCGAGGAACCTTCTATTTCATCCAGATGGGTGACGACTTCCAGAAGGGGGACGGCTACATCGGGTTCCACGGCGCTGGTGGCGGTGGCTCCATGATGTCCATGGACGCACTGCTGAGCAGGGACTACAAGCTGGCTACCTATGTGGATACCAGTGGCAACCCGCCGGCTTCGAAAGTGTATCGAGCGGCCAGGATTGTGATGTCTTTGCCGGGCATAGATGGCTACTTCGCCTCCGGCTCCGGCGTGGCCAGCCAGGAACAGTTCCATTCGGCGAGGGGGTTCGTCAAGGCCTTCATGGAAGAGCGTCTGTCTGTGCCGGCGGTGATCCGGTTGGGCGGGAATATGGAAGAGAAGGCCATCGAGATCCTCGAGCGCGCTGCTCCTGAGATCCCGGCCCCTCTGGAGGGGTACGGGAAGGACGACACCGCTGACTTCTGTGCGGAGAGACTGGATGCGCTGATCAAAGAGGGGAAGATCAAGGATCTCCCCGCTCTCCAGCCTCGCCCTGAGCCGAGGGAGCCATACACCTTCGAGAGCCCCACAGGAACCGTGACCTACGATCATGCGGTGTGCGATACCTGCGAGAGCAAGGTGTGCGTGGACACTTGCGTGCGCAAGATCCTCAAGCTGGAGGACGGCAGGCCCGTGCTCAATATCAGTCGCGAGGATGCCAAAGGGGGGCGATGCATTGAGTGCCTGGCCTGTGAGGTGGAGTGCCACTTCGAGGGGGCTGGTGGAGGCCACGTCGATCTCCCTATCGGAGGACTGGAAGAATACCGCAAGGGCTTGCTCAAGTGAGAGCTGACAAGCCCTTTTTAGTCTCTGAATACTGCGACAACCAGCAGAAAGGGTGGGTGTCATGTCCATACTGATAGATGAGACCAAGCGAGTCCTCGTGCAGGGTATCACGGGACGTGAGGGAATGGCCCGAACTCGCCTGATGAAGGAGTACGGCACCAAAGTCGTGGCCGGTTGTACGCCGGGTCGCGGTGGGGGGGAGGTAGAGGGCATCCCCGTCTACGATACCGTGCTGGAAGCGTGGGAAGAGGCCGGCCCGCTGGACGTCAGCGTGCTCTACATACCGGCCCCGCTGGTGAGGAGCGCCGCGCTGGAGGCCATCGACGCGGGGATCAAACTCCTGGTCATCATACCAGACCGAGTTCCCATCTATGATGTTCTGATCATCGCCAAGGCGGCCAAGGAAGCGGGGGCGACGTTCGTAGGCCCCAACACGTTGGGAGTGTTGAGTCCGGACAAGGGTGTGCTGGGCATGATCGGAGGGCGCGCCGCGTCGGCTCGCTCCTGGTTCTTCCCTGGCCCCGTGGGTGTGACCTCTCGAAGCGGTGGCATCACCTCATCCATGGCCTACTATCTGGCGCAGGAGGGCATTGGCGCTACCACGCTCGTGCACGTGGGCGGCGATGCGGTGGTTGGCCTTCCACATCCGGAGGTGATCAGGCTCTTCGAGAGCGATCCCGACACCAAGGCTGTGGTCATGTTCGGGGAGATAGGGACTTCACAGGAGGAGCAGGTTGCCGACTTGATAGAGGCTGGCGAGTTCACCAAGCCTTTGGTGGCCTTCATCGGAGGCAAGGCAGCCAAGTCGGGAACGCGTTTCTCCCACGC
>DATKVP010000229.1:0-2003 GCA_035530015.1 Anaerolineae bacterium
AACTTCGCTCAAGACTTAAGTTCCCTCCAGGTCCCGTAGTGCACTCTGGTCTTGTTATACCTCTCGTCCTTGGTGTGAGGTACAACCATCTTCGCGGGGTGACCCAGACAGACCAGCGAGAGCGCCCGGAAGCCCGCGGGAACCTCGAGGGCATCCTTCATGAGTTGCTCGGCCTCGCCCCAGGCCAGGTTCCCGGGGCTACCCGCCCACGCGCTCCCCAACCCCAGAGCTGTCGCGGCGATGAGCATGTTCTCTATGGCAGCACACCCGTCCAGATCCCAGGTGTTGGAGATGTTGGGGTCCCCGTAGACGGCGATGACCGCGGAAGCCTGCTGGATGTAGGGACGCACGCCCAGGGTCTCTCCCAGGCTCTTCTGGAGTTCCTTGTCCCTGACCACCACGAAATGCCACGGCTGCCGATTCATGTAGGTGGGGGCATACATCGCCATCTGTAAAATGGTCTCTACCTGCTCGTCGGTGACTTCCTCGTCCGTGAAGGCGCGGACTGTCCGGCGTTTCCTGATGACGTCCAATACCTGCTCCATTCTGCCTCCTTATTCTGTTGACTGCGTTTTCTCTTGCCCAATCCGCCGAGATCCACAGCGGTGTCACGAGATCCCGTGCGGGCCGAGAGGTTCCCCGGACCACTAGAGTTTTTCGGCCATGAACTTCTTGACCTGGTAGTCCCACTCCCGCGTTTCCAGGTCCACGCTGGTCTTGTCGCCTTTGGCAACCGTGACCGTGACGTGACCTCCTCCTCCAGCGAGGGAGATGCAGCAGTTGTCCCGGGAGGTGACCTCCAGTCCAAGCCCACCCTCGCCAAAGTACTCCTCTGCTCTGTCCAGTATCTCCGAGACGCTCAGTTTGGTGTCGACCCCGTATCGCGCCACTCATTCACCTCCTGTGTTCGGCGACCAGCGAAGTGTGTTCCGAGTTAGTCATCGCTAGATGAACTCAGATCTCAAGGCCTGGTAGTCTTTTGGTGTCCACTCGCGAAAGCTTTGCTTGACTAGCGGGCCAGCCGATAGGGCCGGCACCTGGTCCTCATAGGTGGGTTGTCCGCGAGCCTGGTACAGTACACCGATGGGGATACGATCTCCCCACTCGTGGGCCCGCTCCCACGCGGCGGTGCGGTCTGTCACGTCGTAGCCGGGTTCCTCATCTAGCTTGTACACACGCGGCTGGTAGTATTCGTAGGCGTAACCTCGATTGAAGCTGACGCAGGGCTGGAGCACGTCCACCAGGGCGTATCCGCGATGCTCAATCGCTTTCTTCAGGGTTTCCACCAGGTGCCTCAAGTCGGCGGGGAATCCACGGCCAATGAAGGTGGCGCCGGCTGCCAGGGCTAGAGCCCATGGGTTGACCGGCCTGTCGATGGCTCCATCTGGCGAGGTCTTGCTCACAAACCCCCCAGGGCTGGTGGGCGAGTACTGGCCCTTGGTCAGCCCGTAGACACGGTTGTTTTGCACCACGTCCGTGATGTCCAGGTTGCGGCGCGCTGCGTGCATCATGTGCCCCAGGCCCATGCCGTATCCGTCACCATCCCCGTGTGCGCAGATGACTTTCATCCCGTGATTGGCCAGCCTCGCCCCAGTGGCGGCGGGAAGCGAGCGGCCATGGAGGGTATGCAGTCCGTTGACATGGGTATAATCCGGGGTCTTGCTGCCGCACCCGATCCCGCTGACGATCAGGACCTGATGGGGAGCCAGTTCCAGCTCGGAAAGGGCGAACTTGAGGGCGTTCCAGATGCCGTAGTCTCCGCAGCCTTTGCACCACGTGGGGCGCACCGGGCTCTGATAGTCCTGGAACTCAACCATGCTGCACCTCCTTTAGGTTCGCCTCGATGTATTGTGGCGAGAAGGGGCGACCGTCGTACCTGTGGATGTGGTGGTCGAGCTTCACGCCGGTGTGAGCCTCGATGAGAGAAGCCATCTGTCCCGTGGCGTTGCCCTCCACCATGACCGTCCTTCGCGCGCCGCTGAGGGCCTCTCGCACCTCGTCTG
>DATKVP010000230.1:0-3905 GCA_035530015.1 Anaerolineae bacterium
ATCGCGGACCCGGAGACCTTGGCTTGCCAGCGCCCCGGGGTCTTTGCGGGTGGCGATGCCGTGTCGGGTACGGCGTTTGTCATCGAAGCCGTCGCCCACGGGCACAGGGCCGCGGCCTCCATCCACCACTATCTGTCCGGAGAGGAGCCGTCCCCTCTCAAGCCTCCACTCCCGGTGGTCAAGATGGCTCCTGAAGACGCCGAGGAGCGGATGCGCGAACTGGAGCTATCTCGCGAGGAACGCCTGGGAGTGCCCGCCCTGCCCGTGGCCGAACGCAGATTGACCTTCGAGGAAGTTGAGTTAGGCTACACCGAGGAGATGGCCCAGGCGGAGGCTGCCCGTTGTCTGCAATGTGGGATCTGCTCCGAGTGCCTGGCCTGCGTCTACGCGTGTCAGGCGGGAGCCATCAACCACGACGACATCGAGCACACGAGGCAGATCGAAGTGGGAGCCGTCGTTCTGGTGCCCGGTTTCCAGCCCTACGACGCCCGGCTGTCGCAGGAATGGGGTCTTGGTAGATATCCCAACGTGGTGACAAGCCTTCAGTTCGAGCGCCTTCTCTCCGCATCGGGGCCCACCGAGGGCCATGTGAAGCGGCCGTCCGACGGCAAACGCCCCCGAAAGATAGCCTTTGTGCAATGCGTGGGCTCGCGAGATGAGAACCACGACTATTGCTCTTCGGTCTGCTGCATGTATGCCACCAAAGAAGCGATTATGGCCTGCGAGCATGAGCCGGACACCGAGTGCACCGTATTCATGATCGACATGAGGGCTTTCAGCAAAGGGTACCAGGAGTACTACCGGCAGGCCCAGGAGAAGTACGGCATCCGGTATGTCCGTGCCCGGGTTCCTCCTCTCAAGGAGGACTTAGAGTCACGCGACATTGTGTTCCGCTACGAGACCGAAAACGGCGGGTTCGCCGAGGAGAGTTTCGATCTTGCCGTGCTTTCTCTGGGCATGGAGGTCCCCGAGGAAACGCGCCTCTGGGCAGAAGGACTCGGCATCGAACTCGACAACGACGGGTTCTGCGAAAACGGACCCTTCGAGCCCCTGGAGACCACCCGCCCGGGTATCTTCGCCTGCGGACCTTTCAACGGACCCAAAGACATCCCGGAGACCGTGGTGGAGGCCAGCGCCGGGGCAGCGCGCGCCGAGGCACTCCTGGCCAAGGTACGGGGCACCTTGACCACGGAGAGAGACTACCCTCCTGAGCGAGACGTTACTGCTGAAGAACCTCGCATCGGCGTCTTCGTCTGCCACTGCGGATCGAACATCGGGGGCTTCCTCGACGTTCCCTCTGTAGCCGATTACGCGAAGGAGCTGCCGTTCGTCGTCCACGCAGAAGACAACCTCTATACCTGTTCGCAGGATTCCGTGGAGCTCATCAAGCAGCGTATTGAAGAGCAAGGGCTCAACAGGGTGGTCGTCGCCTCCTGCACGCCCCACACCCACGAGCCCATGTTCCAGGACACGATCCGGCAGGCCGGGCTGAACGAGCACCTTTTCGAGATGGCCAACATTCGGAATCAGTGCTCCTGGGTGCACTCCCACGAGTGGGACAAGGCCACCCAGAAGGCCAAAGACCTGGTGCGCATGTCTGTCGCGAGGGCGGCATTGCTGGAACCACTGCCCAAGGTGGATGTGTCATTGAATCGCTCAGCCCTGGTAGTCGGCGGTGGCGTGGCAGGGATGAATGCGGCCCTCTCACTGGCAGAGCAGGGCTTCCCGGTACACCTCATCGAACGTACAGCCGAGCTGGGAGGCAACCTGCGCCATATCCACCACACCCTTGAGGGGAGCGACCCGCAGGCCTACCTCCAGAATCTGGTGCAGCGGGTTGAGGAGCACCCCCTGATCACAGTGCACACCGAAGCGGAGCTGAAGGAGACCTCCGGCTTCGTGGGCAACTTCTCCTCGAAGCTAAGTGTCAAGGGACAGCCCACAACAGTTGAACACGGAATCATCATTGTGGCGGTCGGAGGACGGGAGTACAAGGGGGAAGAGTACCTGTACGGCCAGGACGAGCGTGTCCTCACCCAGCGTGAACTGGAAGAGCGGATTGCAGAGGAGCCAGCCAGCATCGTTGGCCTGCGCAGCGTGGTAATGATCCAGTGCGTCGGCACAGCTGATCGGTACTGCAGCCGAATCTGTTGCTCGGTCGCAGTCAAGAACGCGCTCAAAGTCAAGGAACTCAGTCCCTCCACCGAAGTGTACGTGCTCTACAAGGACGTGCGCACCTTCGGCCTCTACGAGAAGTACTACACTCTGGCTCGCCAGAAGGGGGTCCATTTCATTCACTACGAGGACGCGAGTCTGCCCCAGGTGCAGGACTCCAACGGATTGACCGTCAACGTGTACGCGCCGCTGCTGGACACGGATCTTACGCTGCCTGCGGATCTGGTCATCCTCAGTACAGGGCTGCTGCCTTCTGAGGGTGCAGACGATCTGGCCCGCATCCTCAAGGTGCCCGTTGACCTCGATGGGTTCTTCCTGGAAGCGCACATCAAGCTGCGACCTGTGGATTTCGTCACGGAGGGCATCTTCGTGGCGGGAGCCGCGCACTATCCCAAGTTCCTCCAAGAATCGATCGTCCAGGCTCAGGCGGCGACAGCGCGAGCAGCAACGATTCTGAGTCAGGAAAACCTGCGGGCAGGCGGAGTTGTGGCTGTGGTCGAAGCGGAAAAGTGCACCGCTTGCCTGACCTGCGTCCGCGTCTGTCCTTACAATGTGCCTGTCATCGAGCCCACGCTGGTTGGCGCGGGCGGGATCAAAGGCGCGGCGCAGATCGAGATCGCCGCTTGCCAGGGCTGCGGCACCTGCGCCGCCGAGTGTCCGGCGAAGGCGATTCAGTTGAAGCACTTTAGAGACGAGCAAATCGTGGCTGAAGAAGAAGCGCTCTTCGCACCGCAGCCACAGCTTGCGTGAGAAGGAACCATGACCGAGTTCGAACCGCAAATCGTGGCTTTCTGCTGCCACTACTGCGCCTACGCAGCGGCTGATCTTGCCGGTTCCCTGCGGGTGCAATACCCCACCAACGTCAAGGTGATCAGGCTGCCCTGTACCGGAAAGCTCGAGACCCTACATGTGTTGAAAGCTTTCGAAAGGGGAGCCGACGGCGTAATGGTGGCCGGTTGACTGGTCGGTGATTGCCATTACCTGGAAGGTAATCTGAGAGCGGAGCGCAGGGTCAAGTACACGAAGGGCCTTCTGGACCAGATTGGTCTGGGAGCCGACCGTTTGGAGATGCACCACGTCTCCTCGGCCATGGGACGTGAGTTTGCAGAAACGATAACGGAGATGACAGAGCGCATCAGAGAACTCGGCCCCAGCCCCCTGCGAGAAAGGGAAACACTCCCATGATCATAGGCGAGCAGAAACCCCTCGAGGAGATCGAAAACCTGGTCGCAGAGCACGAAAGGATCCTTATCCTTGGCTGCGGCACCTGCGTGACGGTATGCTTCGCAGGAGGCGAGAAGGAGGTAGGGATCCTTGCCTCGAGCCTGCGCATGGCCACCAAGATCGCTGGACAGAAGAAGGTGATCGACGAGGCCACGGTACAAAGACAATGCGAATGGGAATTCCTGGACGCCGTCAAGGAGGAGATCGAGAGCCATGATGTGGTTCTCTCCATGGCTTGCGGCATAGGAGTCCAGGCCATCGTCGAGCGGTTTCCCGAGGCTCGCGTGACCCCGGCTGTCAACACCTCCTTCCTGGGGATTCCCGAACAGCATGGTCTATGGACAGAGCGGTGTGCCGCTTGCGGGAATTGTGTTCTGGACCTGACAGCGGGGATCTGCCCCATCGCTCGCTGCGCCAAGTCCCTTCTCAACGGACCGTGCGGGGGCTCGCAGGACGGCAAGTGCGAGATTTCCCCAGAGGTTCCCTGTGCCTGGCAACTCATCTAC